>CAZSJP010000447.1:0-4629 GCA_964606675.1 uncultured bacterium | reverse complement strand
AGGCACCACGCCCTCCGGGGCTTTCTCTCTGCTTCAGGTCACGCTCGACAAGTATTGGGAGATCGGCGGCCGTTACGACTGGACCGAGTTGCTGGTGGACGATGAGCAGGATGCGCGGTTGGGAACCGGTTTCGTGTCATACTACCTGACGCACACGACGTATATACGTGGCCAGTACCAACGTAAGGAGCACGCCGACGGCGACACGGAGAACATCTTCACCGCCCAACTTGTATGGGGCATCGGACCGCATTCGCACCGGCTCTCTGACTAGCGGCGAAAGGGATGCATGATGAGCACACGCACCGCGACCGTATGTGCGTTTCTGCTGACCCTACTTCTTGGCCCGATCAGCCATGCGGGAGACAGGGTGCAGGTTGTAGCCTCGACCCTCGATATGGCCGACTTCGCCAGGCAGATCGGTGGCGATCGCGTGGAAGTCCATGCTATCACGAGAGGACAGTACGACCTGCATTTCTACGAGCCCAGACCGAGCGAGGTTGTGAAGCTCAGGCGCGCTGACTTGGTGATAGCCGCAGGCATGGAACTGGATGCCTACATGCCTGCCTTGATCGACGCCTCGCGGAATCCAGGCATCAGATTTGGTGCGCCCGGCTTCGTTGATCCCGCCGAAGGCGTGCGCGCCAGGGACGTGCCGACCGAACGCATCACCGGCGAAATGGGGGACGTCCATCCATATGGGAACCCCCATTTCTGGTTCACACCAGGGAATGTTCGCGTCGCGTGCTCGAATATCGCGTCGGGGTTGATCCGGATCTCGTCCGAGAACAGAGAGTATTTCAGGGATCGGGAGGCCGATTACCTCGTCGAAGTGGACTCGACGTTTGGTCGGCTCAAAGAGCGCCTGGCTCCTTACGAAGGAACGAAGGTGCTCCAGTTTCACAGTTCCTGGGACTACTTCTGCGAGACGTTTGGGTTGGAGATTGTCGGGTCAGTAGAGCCGAAGCCTGGTATTGCGCCATCGGCATCCCACCTGAGGAAACTGGTGCATCTGATACGAGACGAGAGTGTCAAACTCGCCTTAGTGGAGCCATTCTATTCCGAGCAGCCCTTGCGTTTCCTGCGGCGAAGCACACGCATCAAGACGTTACGGCTGCCACTCTATCTGGGCGGCAATCCTGACACAGGCACCTATCTGGAGAACCTGGAGTACATCGTGACCCAGATCGAGGCCGCGCTGAGGAAGTGAGAACCATGTCTGACGGCAATGGGGCGCTCGTCGACCTGCGCGAGGTGTCCATCGGCTATGGCCGGAATCGTCTGGCCAGTCGGATCGACTGGCGCATCATGCCGGGCTCCCTGTGGGGGGTAATCGGCCCCAACGGCGCGGGCAAGACGACGCTTCTACGGGTCCTGCTCGGCCTGACTGACCCGCTTGACGGCCAGGTGTCGCGTCGTCGTGGCCTGCGTTTCGGCTACGTGAAACAGCGCGACACGTTGAACGAGACGTACCCCTTCACCGTATTCGAAGTCGTCCTGTCAGGCCGTTACGGCCTGATGCGGTGCCCTGGGCGGGCCCGTCCTGAAGACTATGACGCCGTCGAACGGGCCCTTGTGCGAACCGGCATGGCCAACTTGCGAGACGAGCCGGTGCGCGCGCTCTCGGGTGGTCAGAAACAGCGAGTCCTGATCGCGCGAGCCATAGCCGCTCGCCCGGATGTGATAGTCTTGGACGAACCTACGAACGACATGGACATCGCCGGTGAAGAGTCCGTCCTTGCGCTGATCCGCGACATCCACACGGAGTCCGGCGTGGCTGTCGTGATCGTCAGCCATTTGCTCAACGCTGTTCTGAGGACCGCCGAGGATATCCTCTTCATCAAGGACTCAGAACTTGGGACTCTCAGCAAGGCCGAGTTCATCGAGCAGAGCCATCTCGAGAGGTTCTACGAGATGCCCATTCGCATGGTGCAGCATCCGGAAGGTGGTTACTGCGTTGTGACAAGCCCGTTGCGCCACATCGAGTGAGGGCAACAGCCAATGTTCGCAGAGCCCTTCATGTTGATAGCCTTGGGTGTCGGGATCGTCACCGGCAGCCTGTGCGCCTACCTGGGTAACTTCCTGTTGATGAGGAACATGACATTCGTCAGCATCGCACTTTCGGAGACCGCAGCCTTGGGGGTGGCACTGGGGTTTGCTCTCCGGTTTGACCCGACCATGGCTGCCTTCTTGGCGACCATTGCAGCGGTTGTGTTCTTCTGGCAGCGCAACCGTCGATGGCACTCCACGGACGAAGGCCTGATCGGCGTCCTATACGCGGCAAGCGCGGCGCTTGCCGTGGTCGTGGTCGCCCGGAATCCCATGATGGAATCCCACGGCATCGACTTGGTAAGCGGGAATCTCCTCTACTGCACAGCCGGCGACCTCCTCGCAGTGTCCGCCATGTGCGCCGCCGTGGCGATTCCCCATGCGCTGTTCCGCAAGGAGTTTCTGTTCGTCTCATTCGACCGCGAAACAGCCAAGGCGCAGGGGCTTAGAGCCGATCTCTGGGATCTCGTGCTCATGCTGTCCATCGGCTTCTGCATCGCTGTCTGCATGCAGCTGACCGGTGTGCTCTTCGTGTTCGCCTCGCTCATAGTGCCCGGGATGGCCAGTTTGATCTTATTTCGTCGTGTCTCTGCAGTCTTTGCCGCATCCGTCGCTCTGGTCATCCTGAGCGTCCCACTCGGCCTGGTCGTATCCTACCGAGGCGATCTGCCTACATCGCCGACCATCATCTGCGTGTATGCTCTCTTCTTCGCTGCAACATCGTTGTGGCGGACACTCCGAACGCGGCTGCGCCGGTAGGCGGACAGCCCACATCTTGGGCATCGGACTCCCTCTTCCGCGCTGATGACGCGCGGGCACAGCGACGGCGCTGATCGCTTGCGGAGCGCCGCTACGGTTCTCCAAGTTCGCCGGGATACGAGCATCGCCCGATGCCCTCATTCCTCCTCCGGTATATCCTGAAGCAGCTCGTCGGGGCGGGCCGAGAACGTGCGCGCCTTGCGGTCGCGTTTCTTCTCGGCGACGGGCTTGATGAGCGAGAACAGTCCCTCCATATCGACGATCCCACGCGCGGCGAGGTCGTCCAGTTCGCGAAGGAACACGTTCGCCGTCGCTCTGGCATCGTTGCCGGCACGGTGCAGCGCGTCGGACGATATGCCGAACTCGTCGCAGAGCGGCCCCAGGCTTCGGCTCTTGAGCTTCGGGTACAGCTTCCGCGCCAATTGCACGCTGCATATCCACACGTTGGGGTTCGATTCGCCGAACACGTCGCGCCAATGGCTGTCGATGAAGTAGCGGTCGAAGTGCGCGTTGTGGGCAACCACCATCGCGTCTCCGAGCCATTCGGCGAACTCCGGGAATACCTCGAGCGCGGTGGGCTTGCCGGTCACCATCTCGTTGGTGATGCCCGTGAGGCGGCTGGCGTCGAGCGGAATCTCTCGCTCGGGGTCCATCAGCGTGACGAACTCGTCGAGCAACGCACCGCCCCGCACGCGGACGGCGCCTAGCTCGGTGATGCGATCGGCGGGTGGCCTGGTGCCGGTGGTTTCCACGTCGAGCACGACGAACTCGCTGTCGATCAGCCGCTCGTGCTCGTCGGAGTCTCGGTACGACCAGCGACCGTCCGGCAGACGTTGGAATCGCTGGTCGTCGCCGACGAACGTCTCCATCATGCGGTCGGCGATGGGTGCCGGCACGGTTTCGGCGGCGAGGATATCGTTCGTAGCCGCCTCGGCCGTGAGTGGCCCGCGAGCTTTGAGCAGTTCGGCAAGATGCTGCCGCGATTCGCGGATGTGATCCGGGATGCGCTGTCGGCCGGCCATATTTCCCCACTGTGCGCCGGCGTTGTTACGCCGGACGGACCTCGACCATAGCGTAGGACACGACTTCGGGCACGTCGATACCGTCGGCGCTTACCGCCAGCTCGGCACCCTCCGTGCCCTCGGGCGTCCACACGCGCGCGCTTTTCGCGGGCAGGTTCAGATGGACGTTCCGCGCCGGGATCGGCGGCTCGGCGCTGCCGCGCCCGACGACCGGCAGGTCGTAGTTCACGAGGTGGATAATCACTCGCCCGCCATCCGGCTCACTGAACGCGCTCACCCTCAACGTGTATGGCGTGTCGGCGCCAAGGAATCCCAACGGCCGACCCGCAAGTTCATCGAGTGCGGCAGTCAGCGGATATCGCCTGGCAGCCTGCGCCTCGTCGGCAGAGGCCACGCGGTCGGACTGCGATGGCGGCCCCGTGCCCCACGTGTTAACCTCGTCCTCAGGTAGCTCGTACAACTCCGGCTCGCGCTTGGGCAGAAGCTCATCCTGTTCGTCGACGCACTTGACGCGGTCTGCGTGCGGCGCGAGAAGCTCGCGCAGCGATCGTTCGCGCCGCCGTCCCAGCTCGTCGTATACGCCGCATTCGCCGATGACGATTGCACGGCCGCCGCTGCGGACGTAGTCCACGAGCGTACCGATCTGGTCGTCGCTCATATGGCTCACGTAGGGCAGGATGACGACGTCGAACGTTGCCAGGTCGGCCGGAGTGAAGTGCGGCTCGACGAGGAAGTCGAAGAGCACGTGATTGTCGGACAGAGCCGTTCGCAGCAGGTAAGTCGCGTCGACGTGAGGCCG
>CAZSJP010000446.1:0-4631 GCA_964606675.1 uncultured bacterium | reverse complement strand
ATGTTGCACGTGTTCCCGGCCGGCCAGTGCTCGGCGTGGTCGAGACGCGCCACGGACCGCAACAGGGCCGTCGGGCCGCTCCGGTCGGCAGCGTGGCAGGCCCCGACACCGTCGGCGATGGGCGTTCCGCGGCGTCGTCCATCGGGAGTGGCGGCGGTCATGTAGCCGGAGTGCACGTGGCCCTCGACCGGCCAGATTCCACACGTGAACCGACCGTTTCGGGCGTCGACGTGTTTGGCGCATAGCTCGGCATGGACGGCATTGACCGTGTTCGCCAGGTCGTCTACTTCCGTACGGCCGTTGCCGAATCGAGGCTCGCAGTTGGCGAGCGAAAGCCTCGCCGCCTCGTCGACCGCGGTCTTGTCGCCTTCGGCCGACCCGCTACCCCAGCCGGCGAACTGCTCCGGGGCGTAGCGCTCGGAGACGGCACCGGCGTCTTCCTCGGGCGCTGAGATGTTGCCGAAATCGGTGACGAGCGCCTCGCGAAGCTCTCCCCACGTAAGGCGTTTCTCGTCGCATACGCGGCGGCGTATCGCCATCAGGCCGTCATACACGTTGCTGTTGCCGAATACGCCGATGCCGGAAAGGCTGTACCGCGCGCCGAACACCATGTCGCGCCGCCGCTTGAGGCAGTCGTCGAGCAGCGACGACATCAGCGGGCAATGCCCCCGTTGTTTCTGGATCGCGCCTGCGAAGTGGCTCGCCATGATTGTCAGCCCGCCAAGATACTCCACCTGGCGAACGTACGCGCGCCAGAGGTCGTCGAAGCACGTGAAATCGTCCGGGATCCCGGTCCGAGGCCCGATCTGTGTTCCCGAGATCATCGAGCGTCCGTCGTTGAGGGCCAACTCCAATGCCTTGGCGACGTTTATGTGCCCTCCCGCCGTGACGCCCTGCTCTCTGCCGGGGACCGCCGCCTCCACGCAGCCGACTATGCCGTACCCAACTGCGTCTTCACGAGTTACGCCCTGCCCCTCAAGCGCCCGAATGGTGACGTCGTCGTTGAACAACGCCGGCAAGCCCATCCCCTGCCCGATGGTGCGATGCACGTGGTCCCAGAACTCGGGCGACACGTTCGGATGCCACCGCACCGACAGCGCAGGTTGGTTCACGTGCAGTGCCACAGTGGCGTCGAGGCACATGTGAGACAGCTCGTTCGACTGATCCTGTCCGTCGGGTCCTTGGCCGCCTAGCGTCATGTTCTGGAATATCGTGTCCCTGATGCGGGTGCCGACGTTCTCCATGAACTTCACCCACAGGCTGAGCAGAAGCTCCCACGCATCCGCCCGCGAGAGCGCCCCGGAATCGACGTTGGCGCGGAAGAATGGGTACATGTACTGGTCGAACCGCCCTGCCGAGATCGACCAGCCGTACTGCTCGATATGCATCGCCATGTGCACGAACCAGAAGCTCTGCACGGCCTCGCGGAAATCGCGCGCCGGTTCCGCGGGCACGCGACGGCACGTCTCGGCGACAAGGCGCAGTTCGGCAGCGCGGTTCGGGTCGGCCTCGGCCGCGGCCAGTTCGTCCGCCAGGTCCGCGTACCGTTCCGCCCAGCGCACAATGCCATCGCCCGCGATGGTGACGGCTTCGAGGAACGCTCGTCCCTCGGTATCGTCCGCCGGCGCTGTCTGCAGAGCCCGTTCTGCCTCGGCGACGATGCCGCGGAACCCCACCCGGAGAGCCTTCTCGTAGTCGACGATCACGTGCCCGAATCCGGTGCTGGTGCCGGTGCAGTACCCGGCTGCCAACTCGCTCTCGGCAACCGTAAGCCGCTCGGGATGTAGCGCCACCGCGTCGTCGCCAAGGGTCCTGCCGTGCCAGTAGTCCCATATCTCAGGCGGCGCAGTCTCCTCGGTGAGGCCGTGGAGGTTGTACTCCGGGTAGACCGATTTCCCGCCGAGAACCGCGGCGCGCTGCCCGACCAGAAGCTCACCCTCGCGGATGAAGATCGGCATGCGCAGGAATACCTCGCGCAACGCCTTAGCGCGACGTAGCGCCCAGTGTTCCCCCTCGGACTCGCGGTACGACTCGGTGGTTATCCGCGCCCGCTCGAAACAGGTCGAGTCGGACGTCTCGAACAGATCGCGCTTGAGCATATTGACGCGCTCGGGAACCGGGCACTTGCTGTAGTCGATCATTGCCGGGCTTCTCCGTTCGGAACGACTGCCGATCAACGGTACGCGTCTTTGCGGTGGGCGATGCGGATCACCAGAACGAGGAGCTTCTGATGCTCGGCGCGGTACACGATCCGATAGCTCTGCACTCGTATGCGATACAGGCCGAAGCGACTCTTCAGCTTCCGTGCGTTGGGCGGCACAGGCTTGTCCCGCAGCAGCGCCAACGCCGCCACGACGCGTTCCCTGACGTTCGCCGGTAGCTTCCCAAGACTCTTCCTGGCCGCAGGCAGCAGCTCAACGCTGTATCGCAAACCCTCGCGCTCCCTACTGCGGAAGCTCGATGCCGAGGTCGGCGGCCGCTTGCTCCAATGGAATCGTCTTCTCGCCGCCGGCTTGCGACTCTTTGAGCGCGATCTCCGCCTTCAGCGTATCGAGTTCGTCTTCCAGCTCTTCCAGCCGCGTGAGCACCTCGGGCGGCACGAGCACCGCGACCGCTTTGCCGTGGCGTTCGATCTCGATCCGCTCACCGCCGAAAGCCACTCGGTTCAGCAGATCGGCGAGGCCGTCGCGGGCCTCCGTTACGGCGATGATATTCATGTTCCGCACTCCTCGGAATACGAGACGACAGTGTACTATCTGCAAGAAATGTACAAAACGTCAGATTTGTGTCAAGGGGCAGCGCCTCATCTCGTCGCCTCGCCGGGGCCCGGTCTGAGTTCTTACAGCCGATAGAACTCCTTCGGGTTGTCGTAGAACCACATGCGCAGGACTTCCTTCGCCTCGGAGAGGTCCATCAGGTTGCGATCCACACGGTCGCCGAGCACGATCGCGACGTTCTCCCGGGCCATCTGCAGGTGGCCGTAGACCTTCTCGACGAACAGGATATAGTCGGCGCCGAACGCGAAGACCTTGTTCATCGGGATCACGTCCATCGCTTCCTTGAGCGTAGCCACAACCATGTCGCTCGCAACGACGTGCGCCCAGCACAGATTCAGGTACGCGTTGGGGAAGTTCTTCACGACCTGCACCGCCGCGCGCACCTCCGGGATGCCGAGATGATAGATGTCCATCTTCGTAGCGGGGTTGCGGCCGATGAATCCGATCAGGTCTGAGACCGACAGGTCGCGGAAGTCGCCCCACACGCCCGTGTGTATCGCCATCGGAAGGTCCAACTCGGCCGCCTTCTTCGCATCGGCCTCACGCATGTAGGTGCAGAACTGGTTCGACTCGTCCGTGGAGAACGCGACACCGGCCACCATGCTCGAGAACGCCGCGGCAGCTTTGTCTCTGTTGGGCCGTTCGACTGGGATGGCGCGGGTCTTGAACTCGATCGCGCCGTCGGCCGCTTGCATCTCCATCCATCTGCCCATGACCTCGACGAGATCGTCCAGCGTCCGAACGGACGCCCCGTCCACCTTCCCGACCAGCCCGTCCATCGCCTGTTTCGACGTGATCTGCATCGATGGTGCGACGATGTTGCCGACCAAGAGCGGATCGTCGCGATCGGGCAGTGCTCCGCTGCATACGACCGACTTCTCGATACCGCACGCGTCGTTGAAGATGCGCTTGAAGATGCCGGGCGCGTTGTCCTCGTTGGCTTTGCGGACGATCTCGGCGTGGTTCTCGCGCGTCAGGTCGTCGACGCCATAGAACTTCTGTAGCGCGATCCGGAACGCACGTGCATAGCTGCCGTGCTTGACGAGCCTCCAGTATGGCTCGAAAGCGTCCCAGTGCTGCTCGATGCACGCGAATGCGGGCGCTGCTCCCTCGGGGAACGGCATGCCTGCCGACCATAGATCGTTCGTGACGTACGGCGTGAACATGTCGCCGAAGCGAATAGTGCGTTCGTTGTAGTGCTTCTCCGAGAGCGGTATATGCTCGTGAGTGTCGATGACCGGGGTCTCGGTGGCGTATTCGTACAGCGCCTCGGCGGCGCCCTTGAGCGGCTGTCTGAGTTTCACTTCCGATCCTCCATGCCTGCCTTGAGAAGCAGGCCTTGCATTTCCGGGACGCCGGCCGTCAGCGATCGGCCGACGCGGCGGTCAGCCGTGGCCTGCACCTGCGAGTTCGACGGGCCGGCCGCGCGCCACGCTTCCTGAAATCACGGGCACATCCGCGCTCGGACACAAGGGGCGACACGTCGACCGACGGACCACCGCGGCGTCGGTGCCGTTGACGACGGCCGCGAGTTGCGTACACTCGTGGGTGGTGCCGCGCGTGGGGCAGCGCCCCGCAATGCCGCGGCACTCATTGGCGAAACGACCGCGCTCACACGATGGGCATAGACCATGACGCAGGGAAGAACGGGCGACGGCCGGAAGCTGCTCGCACACTTGCGCGGGCTGGCGAGCAAGCATCGCGGCGGCGTCGACGTGAGACCATGGTTCCGCGCCGAGAGCTACCGCGAGACGTCCGGCCTGCCGATGACGATCCGGAGGGCGCGGGCACTCAGTCGCATTCTTGAACGCATGCCGCTGCCCATCCATGATTACGATCTGCTCGCCGGTTCGA
>CAZSJP010000445.1:0-4648 GCA_964606675.1 uncultured bacterium | reverse complement strand
TCATCAACTTCCTCAGCTTGGGTGGTGACAACGTCATGACATTCCACACCTAGGGCGCTTGGTTGGGTCGGTCGGTTGGGGGCTCGCCTTACCACTCGAGTGTGTCGCGCTCGCCCAAAAGCACCTCCGCCCTACGCTCTACGATGGCTTCCTTGTTCTTCGCGCGCTGTTCGATTACGCGGCGCAAACGGGCCAGTCTGCTCTCAAGCCTTACCACCTCGGCCTGTTTGTCCTGCTCGCGCAAATCGAACAATAGGCTCAGTTTGGTGCGCATTTCCGTGCCAATCCGCGCTTGATCGCCGTCGTCGGAGCTTTCCCTGTAGCGGACGGACAAGTTCGTCACTTCGGATTCGAGCCCGATTGTCAACTGCATCCTGTGCCACCCCGACGTATCGGCATGGTGGCCGGCGGCGTCCGCACGATGCCGCATCCGCAGCAGCCGTCGGATGAACAAGGCATATCTCTGCGATGCGACTTCCTTCATCAGCTGAAGATCCGCGGTTCGTCCGGGGCTCATTTTCTCCAGGAACTCTAGAGCGATTCGCTCCCGTTCCTCGCGCCGCGTCTGCGCCATACGATTCGCCTCGGCCGCAAGGGCCTTCGCCTCGGACGCAAGGACCTCTGCACGGGCCTGAGAACCATTGTCGGTCTCATCGGGCGGCGGGGGCGGCTGAGCGGACACAACGGCGGCGCAGAGAACTACATATACCAATGATATCAGGTAGTTGCGTCGAGTAACCATGTTGGTACTCCTCATCGACATCTAGAACTCGTCGATCGTGCTGGAAAGATCGTCGATATCGCTGCTTAGAACTATCAGGTCCATGCCGAGGGCCTCGTCCTGATCCCAATACGATTCGGTCAGGACGTCGCCCGGCGCAGAGGAAGCGTCCGAGTCGTCGTCGGGCATGTCATACTCCCACGCGAGGATAGCGGGTTCGGACGTGCCGCGCACGAACCCATCGTGAAGCCCAGTGCCGGCGGCGAACAGAGCGAATGCGGCCGCCAGCGCCCAACCTGCAGCCGGAACCAGGCGCGGCTCCAGTGCACGTTCGATCGTCTCGCGAATCCTCGCGTACCACGGCTCGGCGGCGATCTCATCAGCCATGCGCCGTGCAGCCGCTGAGAGCGCCTCAAAGACGGCGGCGCTCGGGCGGCGCTTCGGCAGCGCGCTCATCAACGTCGCTATCTGTCGGTGCTCGGACACAGCTTCGCTGCAGTCGGCGCACGCGGCCAGATGTCGCTCGAACCCGTCGACGTCCTGGTGCTGCATCTCATCCGACGAGTAGAGCACCGCTTCAGAAGCCGCTCTTGGGCAGTCCGGCGATCTTCGTTCGGTCGTCATGCTTTGTCCTCTGCCATCAGTGGCGCGAGCTGCTTGCGCAGTGCACTCGTGGCATATCTCATTCGCCCCATCACGGTGTTGATCGAATCGCCGGTGATCTCGGCGATCTCGCGAAAGGTCAGGTCGGCGTTGTGGCGCAACATCAGCACCTCCCGCTGTGGCGCAGGCAGTCCGGCTATGGCCAAGTCGAGCTGTTCGGCCAGTTCGCGCCGTTCGATAGCGGAGTCGGGCGCGGAACCCTCGTCGGCCACACCGTCGGCGATTTCGTGTCGGGAGTCATCTCGATTTTCGCGGTCTTGGCGCACAAACAGGCCGCGCTCGAACTTCCCTTTGCGGATCGCGTCCAGGGCGAGGTTCCGGGCCACACTGAAGAGCCAGCTTCGAAACCGTCCCTTCTCGGTGTAAGCCGGGAGCGCGTTCATTATGCGAACGAACGTCTCCTGGAAAAGGTCGTCGGCAAGCGCATCGTCGCGCACCATTCGTAGAAGGAAGCCATACACTTCGGGCTGATATCGTCGTACAAGCGCATCGAATGCCGTGGGACGGCCTCTGACGAAGTCTTCTATCAGCTTACCGTCGCTCGGCACGGAAGATGGCATGGCTTACCTCTCACCAAGCAAACGACTGAACGACGCCGGTTAGTATATGAGAAAAGAGCGGCCCGCAACCCTATGCTCGATGCGGCCCGCTCCGTATCCCGCCTCGTTGTCGGCGATGAGGGATCGATGCGGATCCTACTCGGAGCCGAGGTTGTGAGGTGCGACCCGATGCACCGTGGCGGCGGTCTCAGGCTGCTCGTCTTCCGGCTTTCCGTTCGTAACGACCGGGCTCATAGCGAGTTGGGTCACAAACTTCCCCGAGTCGTTCAGGTACTCCAGTGCGGTCATGAGACCCCGGTCTCTCGCGAAATCGGCTCTCCTGCCTGCCGCAGCCCCCCACAGACGAGAGGATATGGCGCTCAGCAGCCGGGCTTTGACGTACGGCTGCGAAAGCTCGAACTCTCGTTCCTTCTGAGAGTCCAGAAGGGTCCGCAAGCGGTCGATCTCGATCTGCACGGTCGAGTCGTAGTTGGCCTCTTGAACGACCTTCTCAAGCGCTTCAAGCTCCTTGCGGCCCCTTGGCTCATAGGCGAAAGTGTGCGCCGAATCGGACGCGTGCTCGCGGAAGCTTTCGACCAGGTTGTCCGTTATCTCGAACGTGCGTGGGTCCGTGGACGGGTTGGCCGCCGCGAAATCCATAGCATAGCTGAAGAACAGGCGCCGGGTCCGGTATTGCCAGAACAGCGCCGGCGGAATGTCCGGCTCGACCGTCACGTCGACCGCGATGCCGCCGCCGCCGCGAACAGATCTTCCAGCCAGCGTTTCGTAGACCGTGCTCGTGTCGGCCTCGGACTTGCCGACAACGGCTCCCTGAGCGCCGTTTCGCCAGGAAGGCCTGTGTATGCACCTGCCGCTGGGGGAGTAGTAGTAGGCCGTCGTGAGTTTCAGCTCGGCATTTTCGGAGAGCGACAAGCCGTATCTCGACGAGGTGTGCGAGTTGTACACGGTTTGCACCGACCCTTTGCCAAACGTTGTGCGGCCTATCACGAGGCCGCGGTCGTTGTCCTGTATCGCACCGGCTACTATCTCCGACGCCGACGCCGACGCCTCGTCGACAAGGACGACGAGCGGCAACGATGGCGGCACGACCGGATCGCGTTCCGAGCGGTACTTCTGCTCTCTGGTGTTCGAGTTACCTCGCGTCGAAACGATGAGTCGTCCCTTCCGTAGGAAGAGATCCGACACCGCCTGCGCTTCTTGCAGCAAGCCCCCTGGGTTGGCCCTGAGGTCCAGGATCAGCCCCTTGATGCCTTGCGCGGCCATGTCCCTGATAGCGGAGCGCACTTCCGCCGCGGCACCGCGCGAAAACTGAGTGAGACGGACGAAACCGATCCTTTCGCCTCCCCTGACCCAGTCCGGCGTCGACGCCGCGAGCGTGGTCGGTTCGTCCGGAAGCCAGACTCGACCCGAGAACGGCACCGCATCGATGTGGATTATCGCTCTGACAATCCGGAAATCGAGCGAGTCGCTCACGCCCCGGCGACTAACCGTGATGTTGACGGCTGTGCCCGGGATGCCTCGGAGCTTGTCGACAATCAGGTTGAGTTTGACGTCGTGTGTGGTTTCGCCCTCAATCTCTACGATCTGGTCGCCGGACTGCAGACCGACTTCCCAGGCTGGAGTGTCTTCGAGCGGCGAGACCACGGTTGGGTAGTGATCGACCGCGTGAATCCGTATCCCCAATCCGCCGAACGATCCTTCGGTCGTCTCGCGCAGGCTCTCTCGTTGATCCTCGTTCAGGAAATCGCTGAAAGTGTCCAACTCCTGCACGAGGCCCTCTATCTGCGAAAGCTGCAGCTTCTGGGGGTCTATTTCCTCGACGTAGTACTGCATAACCGCGCGTTCGATCTCGTATCTATCGTCCGCGGCTTCGGCTACCGAATCGTACGCATCGGTAGCTTTCGCGTCTATATGGTTGAATATCGGGCCGCCCCAGACGACGATTGCCGCCATCACCGCGAGCCAGCCCCAGTCGCGTCGTCTCAATGCCATTCTACTGCCTCCGTATGTCCGAGTCAGGCCTTCAGAAGATTGAAGGTAGCCGTCGGAGTTACTCAGTCAATAGGCTCTTTCGTTCTTCCGTAGTACATCGGGGAACCGCAGACGCAGATGCCCGGCGATCGAATTCGACACCTCCGAGAGGTTCATAGACCCATCGACGACTACGACGCGATCCGGTTCCATCTCCGCAAGCGAGAGGAAGCCTTCGCGGACACGCTCATGGAACTCAGTGGCTTCGGACTCGAGCCTGTCACCGCGTGCATTACCTCGGCGGCCGACTGCGACCGAAACGGGCAGATCGAGAACGAAGGTCAGGTCGGGGATCAGATCACCCGTGGCCAGCGAATTGCCGCGCGCGACCATATTGGCGCCGAGGTCTCGCCCGTAGCCCTGGTAGGCCACGCTTGAATCGATGAACCGATCCGCGATCACGATCGTTCCGTCGTCAAGCGCGGGACGTATGGTAGTCTCGACGAGCTGGGCGCGGCAAGCCAGATAGAGCATCAATTCGGCCCTGGGGACTATGTCGGCTGTGCCGTCGAGCAGAATAGCACGCACGCGCTCCGCCACGGGCGTCGACCCTGGCTCTCGTACGGTGAGGACGGACCGGCCTTCGTCGCTGAGGGCCGCCGCCAGCAACTCGACCTGGCTCGACTTCCCGCAGCCGTCTATGCCTTCCAGTGTAACGAACAGGTCACTCATG
>CAZSJP010000444.1:0-4662 GCA_964606675.1 uncultured bacterium | reverse complement strand
AATGCAAACGCTACGACTCACCGAGGACAACGTCCTGACATTGCACATCTAGCGCACCAGAACCATGCGCGTGATCTGCACCTGTCCGCCGGAACGCAGCGTGGCGATATACACGCCGCTACCCACCGAGCGCCCCTGCAGATCGTTGCCGGCCCACACGGCCTTGTAGCGACCAGGTGCCATCGACTCGTCTACCAACGTCGCGACCAGTTGTCCCGCGATGCTGTAGACCGAGAGCGTCGTCGGCACGGCGTCTAGCCCGTACTGGGCCGTGAACGGCACGGAGTAGGGTACCGTCGTGGCCGGGTTGAACGGGTTCGGTGCATTTGGGCCGATCTCGGCCACCAACGGCAACGCGTCGGCCAGGCTCGCCTCGGTCTTCCCGAGCACGACGGTATTGTCGGCCTCGTTCAGGAGCAGATCCGCGAGACGCACCGCACCGGTGAGGTCATCGCCGTGCGCGCGGATCAATAGCTCCACCACGCTGCCGCCCTTGTCGGACGCGATGAGCGGATCGGCGAACGCGATGTGCAACACGTCGCCATCTTGCGCGTGTGCGACGATCCCTGCACTACCCGGGGTCCGCACCGATTCGAGCGTTCCGACCGTACCGGGGAGATGGACCTCCAACCGACCGGCCTCGACGCCCGTCAGATGATCCGCGCTCACTGGCAGCACGAACAAGTCGCCGTCCATCGTAGGAGTGCCGAAACCGGCAGTGTAGGTCTGGCCCGCACTAGCGGCCGGACGCCCGAGCCCTGCCTCGTACCCCTGCACGGGGAACCAGTCGAGGAGGCCGGCGACGTAGCGCAGCACCAGCGCTGCGTCGTACGACGTGATGCCGCCCATGGCGCTAACATCCGACAATGCCGGCACTAACGCCGCGTGTTGTTCGGCGCCCGTTGTGCCGACGACGAACTGGAGTATCAGCGACGCGTCGAGAGCCGAGACAGAGCCGTTCGCCGACGCATCGCCGAGAACGCCGACGTCCAGCACCATGCCCATGGTGCTCGCTCGCCGCTCGTTTATGTTGCTGCGCATGTGTCGGTCGGGGTCGTGCACGATCCACAGCGGGGTCTGTGCCAGCAACGGCGCGCCCGGTCGCACGACCGCCTTGAAGGCGAACACTGGCTCGCCGTACGCGTCTTCGCTGCCCGATAGCATCACCGGGCTCGACGAGGCGGCGGAAATGCTGACAGTGTTTCCGCCCTGCACGTTGAACTCGGCGAACTGACCCAGGGCCGAGAAGACGAACGACCATGCCGGATCGATCTCCAGCACCGCCGGGTCGAACTGGATATGCACGTCGACGCTGCTCAGCGAGTCTTCCGCGTGCTGCGCAAAGACGAACACCAGGACCGTGTCGCCCGCCACGGCACGGTTGAGCTGGCGCGTGTCCGAACCGTCCGGGTTCTCCGGATCGAACCAGCCCTGACGCAGCGCCAGCAGCTTCAGTGTCTGAGCCGTCTGGAACTCAAGCGGAATGCTCTGGGTCGCCACATTGTGCTGCTCGTCGACCCAACCGAGGTGTGCCACGCTCTGGTCGTCAACGACGACCGGAGATGGGTCGCTCTTCCAATCGATGAACTTCACGATCGCATCGGCGATGACCGGCTCCTGCGCCAACATGCCTTCCGGCGTCAGACGGCCCATCATCAGGCCCATTGCAGTCGGACCCGCGCTGTTGATCCCTACTGCCGGCTTGGAGCAGCACGGGCTGTACTCCGAGCCGATACCCCACTGATGCCACGAGAGGTACATCGATCCGTCGCGGCCCGCGATCAGATTCGGGTGGATCGTCGGCCACTCGCCGCCGTAGTTGATATGGTGCGATGGTACTACGACGATAGCCTTCCCCGGCACGGGCGAGCCGTCCATTGGTGCCGCGCCGGGCCTGAGCTTGGCGTACCCGATCGTGCCCTCGCGGATCGTGACCGCATCGTTCGGCTCCGTACTCTCAGTCCACGCGATGTTGACTGAGCCGTCGGCGTCCAGCGCGATGCTCGGACCCCACGCCCATGGCAGTTCGGCGCCAATCGCAACCGGCGGAATGAGGAACTGTGCATCCGGGCCGATCATCGCGTACCGGATCGTCCTTGATGCCTGCGCCCAGGCGACGTGAACGTTGCCCGCCTCGTCCATGACTGCATCCGGTGCGCGGTTGTAGCCTTCGGCGAAGTCGGCGATCGTCTTCGGGTCGGCGAGGAGATTGCCCCTCGGTGACAGCACGGCATATCGCAGTGCGAATTCCTGGTCCCAGATGAGATGAACTTTGTTGTTCATCGGGTCGATGATCTGCGTCGGGGCCGTCTGCCCGGAGACCCAGAGGTTCCGCCCTTCCTGGTCGCTTAAGTTGTCGACAACCGGAACCGTGGCGTGAATCCCGACCGCGGATGTGGCCAGATCGCTTCCGTCGTTGGGCGCCTGCGTCGGATCGAACCGGACGTGCACGAGGTTCAGGACACCCCCCCACATGTCGCCGGTCGCCGCTGTCCAGGAGACGTGCACTTGCCCGTTGCCGTCAAGCCCGATCGCCGGCCGAGGCCCGCCACCAGGTATTACTGCGGATCGCGCGGACTTGTACACAGTGCCGGCGCTGCCGCCCGCCATAACAAGGCCCGGAGCAAGGAAGCTTGGCGCGATGAGGACCTCGTCTCCAGGTCCGAGCTTGGCGTACCAGACCGTGCCCGCCTCGTACGATGGGCCGGAACTACGCGCTGCCGCGGCCGGTCTGAGCATGCCGCCGTCGCCCTGCATGAACGTCTCGGCCCAAACGATGTGCTTGTTGCCATCGCCGTCGAGCGCTATCGCCGGTGCGTACGGCGGCCCGTCGTAGCCGCCTGACACGATGCCGGGCTCCGTCGATCCGAGCGCCCGCTTGCTTATCATGTCGAGATAGATGTCGTAGACCGCGCCTGCCCCTTCGAAGTAGTCGCAGCACATGCTGTAATCGGTGCTGACGGTGACGATGTAGTCGCCGTCCTCCGGTAGCGTCGCGACGAGCAGCACCTCGCTTGCGGGGGACGGCCGACCCTCGCCCTGGTCCTGAACGACGCCACGCCGATACAGAGGCCCTTCACCCGCGCTTGCGAGCTCAAGCTGCGGCAACGTGCCGTTGGGGTTGTGCCCCGACACCGACACGGCGACGACGTCGCCTGCGATGCCCGAGAACACATAGTTGTCGACATCGCCGGACTGCCCGATGGCCATGCCGTCGTAGCCGCCGTCGTACGCGATCGGCGTTGCGGCGCTGGGCATGTTATTCGGCTCGGTCGGATCGCCCCCCACCGTGACGAGGTAGCTTGTGTAGCAGCAGTTGTCGGCGATATGCAGGTAGTACGTGCCCGCACCGAGAATGCCGTCGAGCCGCCACTTGTAGCTGCCAGTGTTAGTGGTGCTGAGCGAATCGGGCCCCGTCGTTACCTGCGCCCCGGTTGAGTCCTCGAACGTGATGCCGAGATAGTTGTTGGAGTTCACCTCGATCCAGAGCGGCGTCTCCTGCAGGAGCGTGACGGCGTAGTAGTCGTCGTAGTCGAACTCCCAGTGCACGACGCCCGCGACTTCGTCGCCGAAGCCGATCGGCGGTGCAGTGCGTATTGAATCGTTGTCGACGACACCTTCCTCGGTCGCCGTATCGACCATCTGAGCCGGCTCGACGCTCAAGACGTACCCGTGGTTGAAGCTCCCGTCCGCCGGCCGGGCCTGCTTGTCCCAGGTGTTGTAGTCGAACACTCGGATCCAGAGGCCGCGGTCGTCCTGCGGCACGGCGCCGATCCTCACCGAGTTACCCAGCCACTCGCCGAACGTGCCGCCGAGCTGCATTCCCGATGCGTCAGGCTGTCCGCCACCGTCGTAGAACTGAACTGCCGGCGCGAGCAGGCCCGGAACCGTCGGTTCGATATCGACCACTACGCCTTCTCCGGCTGCGAGAGGCACATAGTACCAGTCTTCATCCATTGAGGCGTAGGTGTTTCCATACATGTCCGTTTCGGGCGGTGAGTTGATCGTCGACTCGACGGACCTGCCGACGGCGATGGGGATCGCCAGGCTCTGGAACTCGCCCCTGCCGACGCCCCACTCGGGCGCGCCGTCGAAGATCATGTCGATCCCGACTATCGGGGTGACGCCGTCGACGTCGAGTATTCTGGCGTCTGAGAACGGCCCTGGCGCCGTCGGCCACGCCCCGATGTACGGGATGCGTCCTTCCGGCCCCAGCACCGCAACGCTGTATCTGCCCGCCAACAGGTTGTCGAGAACGAACCCACCGGCTCCGTCGGTCGTGGTCTGCGATGCGATGTACATCTCGCCGTGCGCCATCGTCGCTGAGCCGACCCACGCGGCCACGTACGAACCGACCGGTGGCCTCGCGCCGTTGATCTCGATTCGGCCGCTGATGGTGGTCGTCGGCGTACCGCCGGTCAGGTCCGCGGTGTACACCGAGGTGCCTTGCATCGACAGAACGAGCTTTGTGCCGCCGACGACGAGATCGGTAGTCTCACTGCCGGACGGGGCCGACATGCCGCCGGAGAACGGCAGCAGAATCCCGTCGCCCCGCTTCGTAATCCGATACGCTCCCTCGTATTCCGTTCCGACGACCAGGTCAGTGCCGTCGAAGGCTAGTTGTGATCTCTCATCAGGTTGTCCACACGGGGCATCAGAGCG
>CAZSJP010000443.1:0-4663 GCA_964606675.1 uncultured bacterium | reverse complement strand
GCGGCGGCGGGTTCTACAACAACAGCGCCACGATGACGCTGGCCAACTGCACGATCAGCGGAAACTCCGCGATCACCGGACCCGGCCTCTACACCGACACCAACTCCACCGCGACGCTGTCGGGGTGCGTCGTGTGGGGCAACGGTGCGAGCAACATCACCTTCGGAGGCGGCACCGCCGAGGCGACCTATAGCCTCATCGGCGGCGACACGACCTGGGCTGGCACGGGCAACATCAATGCCGATCCACTGTTCGTCGATGCAGCAAACGGCGACTTCGGCCTGACGGGTGGCTCGCCATGCATCAACGGCGGCGATCCGGCGTCGCCTCTCGATCCCGACGGCACAATCGCGGACATGGGCGCATACCCGATAGACGTCCGCGGCCTGCCGAACTACCTGAGCGGTCAACTCGGCGCAGAGCCGTTGACGGCGGCGTTGAGTCCCTACCACGTCTTCGCTCCCTGCACGGTTGCCGCAGGCGCCTCGCTCACGATTGAGCCGGGTGTCGACGTGCTGTTCGATGCCGACGTGCCGTGGGTCGTCCAGGGCAGCTTGCACGCCGTCGGCACATACTCCGACAGCATAGTTTTCGCGCCGGGGCCGGCACCGGAATGGGGTGGGTTGCGTTTCTACGCCGGCGATAGCAGCACCTTCGCTTTCGTCCGGATCTCAGGCGCCAACGCCAACGCTGCCGGCGCCAGCGACGGCGGCGCGGTGTATCTCACCGACACGGGCACGCGTGTCGCGTTGTCGAACTCAGTGATTGCCGGCAACCAGGCGACCGGCGTCGGCGGGGGCATCTGCGCGATGGTCGGCACTGCGGCATGGCTGACCGACTGTATCGTTGCCGACAACGCTGCAGGCACGTTGGCAGGCGGCGCGTACGCCTCGGGAGGCACGATCCTCTCTGTTGTGAGGACCGACATAGTCGGCAACTCGGCAGTCGGCAACGGCGGCGGCCTGCTCATCAACGGCGGAACGCTGGACGCGCGAAACTCGCTGATCGAGGGCAACCTATCGGGGAACCTCGGCGGCGGCGTCGGTGGGATGGGGGCGATGTTGTCGCTGGATCGGACAGTCGTCCGAAGCAATTCTGCCGAGATCGGCGGCGGCGCCATCTACAGCACAAGCTCGTCCTCCGTAGACCTCGACCACTGTACCGTCAACGCCAACGTTGCGGGGTCCGGAGGGGCATTCACCCTCAGCGGCGGCAGTGCGACGGTGGCGAACTCGATCGTCTTCGGCAACGGCGCTTCGGCGATCACCAACAGCGGCGCGACCGTAACGATCTCGTACTCCGACATCGAAGGCGGATACGCCGGCACGGGCAACATCAACGCCGACCCGATGTTCACCGACGCGGCCAACGGCGACTACTCGTTGATGGCCGGTTCACCGTGCATCAACGCCGGCGACCCGGCAAGCCCGCCGGACTCCGACGGCTCGCGTGCGGACATGGGCGCGGTCGAGTTCGATCTGCTCACGCTGCCGAACTACGTCGCGGGTAGTATCGCGACCGAGACGTGGACGAAGGCGCTGAGCCCGTATCACGTCCTCGGTGAAGCCACGGTCGGCAGAGGCGACACGCTGACTATCGAGCCTGGG
This sequence comes from uncultured bacterium, assembly GCA_964606675.1. Lineage (GTDB taxonomy): Bacteria > Latescibacterota > MWCZ01 > MWCZ01 > MWCZ01 > CAZSJP01. The sequence goes on along the minus strand of CAZSJP010000443.1, from coordinate 3,056 downwards.
GTGGATATCCTGTTCGACGTCGACGTCCCGCTTCATGTTAGTGGCGAGCTGCTCGCCCTGGGCACCGAGGTCGACAGCATCCGCTTCGTGCCCGGAGTCGCACCCGAGTGGGGCGGCCTGCGGATAACCGGGCTGGGCACGATCACGTATGCGAGGTTCAGCGGCGGAAACTCCGAGAATCTGACAGCGACCGGCGGCGGCATATACGTCGGCGGCGGGGCAGCCGCGCTGGACCTTTCCGACGCGGTTCTCAGCGGGAACACCGCGGCGCTCGAAGGCGGCGGTCTGTCGGTGGAGATGGGCGCCACGGCGACGGTGGCTCGCTCCACGTTCGTTGGCAACAGTGCCTATGCCGGCGGCGGGGCGGTCCACATGAGCAGTTCCGCCATCACTCTGGCAGATTGCCGCATGGAGGCGAATCAGGCGTGGAACGGAGGCGGCGGCGCGCTGTTGTTCCAGATGTCCACCGTGTCCGAGGCCAAGCCGGCCATGGCTATCCCTCGGCGAGGCGACCGGGTTGGGCCGAAACGCCGAGCCCGGACGGCGGACGCCGGGGCGATCGAGAAGGGCGCCCGTCGGCTCTCCACGGCTGAGGTAGGTTCGGCGCTCTTGGAGCGGTGCCTCATCAAAGGCAACTATGCATACGGCAGCGGCGGAGGTGGAGCCGTGCTCGAGGTGGCTGCCCTGTTCACGGAATGCACGTTCGACTCCAATGAAGCGACCGAGAGCGGCGGCGGGCTTCTGGCGATCTTCAACCAGATCGGCCTCGACAGCTGCCTGGTCACCCGGAACGTTGCCGCCGGTGGCGGCGGCGGGATTCTGGCCTTTAATGCCTCAGTGCTGAGCATGACCAACTGCGATGTGTCCTACAATCAGTCGGTGGCCGGCGGCGGGATGCAGCTTTGGAGCGGCGTCACGGCGACGCTGACTGACTGTCGCCTCCTCAACAACAACGGTGGCGACGACGGTGGCGACGCATACATTGGCTCGGCTTCGAGTGCCACGCTGACCCGGTGCGAGCTAGCGGGCAACCAGGCGCTGTACTCGGGCGCTCTGGAGCTTGTAGACGCCGCCGGCGCCACGATGAACGACTGCGACGTTGTGGGGAACACTGCCACTGAGGACGGGGGCGGTATCTCCGTCTACACCAGTTCGGATCTGACGCTGGCAGATTGCAGAGTCGAGAGCAACTCCGCCGGCGGATACAGCGGCGGGCTAGATGTATACGATGGCTCGACTGCGACGATCCTCAGTTCGGCCATCGCGGGCAACAGCGCGGGCAACAGTGGTGGAGGCATCATGATCAGCCATGGGGCATCGGCCGAGCTGTCGCGCACGCTCATCACTGGGAACGCTGCCCCGATAGGTGGTGGGGTGCTCGTTGGCGATGCCGAATATGGCGCCGGCACCGCGACCTTGTCGAATTGCACCATCACAGGCAATGGAGCGTCCTCGACGGGCGGAGGCATGGGCGTTGGCGTCGCTGGTTCGCGTCTGTCGCTCGACAACTCGATCGTCTTCGGGAATGCTCCCAACCAGATCACCGACGGAGTCGCGGCGCCCGATTCGATCACGGCGACCTACTCGAACATCGGTGGCGGCTGGGTGGGCCTGGGCAATATCGACGCAGACCCGCGCTTCATCTACGCGGAGGGTGGCAACTTCAACCTGCGGCCCGAGTCTCCTTGCGTCGATGCCGGCGATCCCGCGTCACCGCTCGACACTGACGGTTCGCGCGCGGACATGGGCGCTCTGGCCTATGAGCGTGGCGTGCAACTCATCCTTCCCGACACCAACATAGCGGCATCGGCATCGCTGGTGATCCCGATCCGCGCGACGCTGTTCGAGACCGACGCGATAGACCTGGCGATACTCGCCGACTCGACCGTGATCTCAGCGGTAACCGTTCTCGACCATGCGTTCGAGGGCATCGGCGGCGCGCTGGTCGAGTCGAACGTCTCCGGCGACACGATCTTCGTGGCACTGTCGAGCGCCGCAACGATCACGCTGACGGACTCAACCTTGTGCCGGATCGAGCTGACGGTCAGGCCGGGCGCCATACCCTCGGACGTTAGGATCGCCTGGGCACCCCATCCGATCACGAACGTGATGGAGCAGTCAGTGAGCACCATCGACGGGCGACTCGGGATAACGCCGCTCTATGGCGACGTATCGCGCGACGGCGCCGTTACCGCCATGGACGCGTCGCTAATCCTCCAGCACGTCGTCGGGATATTCGACGACCTGCTGGGTCTCTTCGGCGACGTGACCGCGAACGGAGAAGTCACGAGCTACGACGCGGCATGGGTGCTCAAGCGTGCGGTCGATCCGGGTCTGGTCTTCCCAGCCGAGGGAGGCGAGATGGTCAAGCCTGTCGTTCGCCTGCCGCGCGAACTAACGTGGCGACGTGACGGCACGGACTGGCTGCTCGTCGCGAGCGATCCGACAGGTATCGAGAGCGCCGACATCTCGATGACGATGCAGGCGTCCGCTCCGGCGCAAGTGGTCGGTGACGGCTACGTCGCGTTCCGGTCGGCTGGGTCGATGCTGACGGTGGCGCTCGCCAGGATCGAATCGGGTTCGCCGGTGCTGCTGCGGGTCAGGTCCGACGTGCGAATGGACGAAGCTCCGACAGTTGTCGACATCGCTCTGAACGACGGCCTGATCCCGGCCGTCGTTGCGCGGCCGGTGGAGTTCGCGTTGTCTCAAAACGTGCCGAACCCGTTCAACCCGAGCACGACCATCCGCTTCTCGGTTCCCGAAGCGGGCGCCGTGCATCTGTCCGTGTACGACTTGAATGGCCGCGTGGTTCGCACGCTCGTGAACGGCACAACGCCGGCGGGACGTCACTCCATCGTATGGAACGGTCACGACTCATCGGGCCGCGAGGCCGCCAGCGGCATATTCGTGTACCGGTTGGTCAGCGGTGGGCGTGCCATGGTGCGCCGCATGGTGCTGCTCAGGTAGGGCGACGGTTCGCAACGACACGTGAGGCCTGGGTGGGCGAAAGACCCCGCCCAGGCCTCGCGATCCTCTGCGCATGTGCAACGCTCTAC
>CAZSJP010000442.1:0-4676 GCA_964606675.1 uncultured bacterium | reverse complement strand
GAAGAAGGGCTATGAGCTGCAACTGGGTCTGGCGATCCTTTTCGGCCTGAGAGTGGCCAACGACATACCCGAGGGCAAACGTGCGCAGGTGAAGTGCGACTTCTACCACGTCGTGACCCAACTGCTGCGCGACAGCTACTTCGGCGAGCTAAGGAAGTGGTGCCACGACCGCAACCTGCTGCTTGCCGGACACGTGGCGAGCGAGGACAGCCTGAGTCAGCACGTCACCAACGGCGGCGACTACTTCAAGGCCATGGAGGATGTAGACTGGCCGGGTGTCGAGGCAGTCCGAGGGCAGATCGGCCCCGGGTTGAAGCCCAACGACTTCCCGAAGTTCGCCAGTTCTGCGGCGCATGTCCGTGGCAAGAGCAGGAGCGTTTCCGAGTCGTTCGCGACCTATGGCTGGGATCTGTCATTCTCTGAGATGCGATGGCTTACGAACTACCAGTACGTGCGCGGCATCAACGCCCTGACACCGATGGCCCTCTATGCCGACACCGGTGGCCCTCGCAAGATCGGCACCGCGTCCGACCAGTTCACCGCCAACCCGCTCTGGCGGCACTACGGCGACTACGCCGACTACGTCGGCCGGCTCGGCGCCCTCTCGACGCTGGGCAAGCCGGTGGTCGAGATCGGCGTGTACTACCCGATCAAGAGCTTGTGGGTGCAGCCCGACAGCCAACTCGCGGAGCGTTTCGCCGCCGTCAGTACGGCCTTGCTTGAACAGCAGATGGATTTCGACTACCTCGACGACGACGCTATCTGCCGCGCCGAAGTCGGCGAGGACGGGACGCTCGACGTGGGCGATTGCCGATACAAAGCGGTCCTGTTCCCGCAGGTGAGCATCGTGCCCGTGGAGACGCTCAAGCGGTTGCAGACGTTCGCCAGCAAGGGCGGCACGGTGATCTTCCTCTATGGCGAGCCACACCTGAGCTGCCGTGCGGCAAACCAGGACGAGCTTTCCCAGGTACTGGAGGCGATGGATTCGTTCACCACTCTCGCCGACGGATCGGACGTCGACCTCGCCCTCGGCATGCTTCCGTGGACGATTCGGCTGGGTATGGCTTCCTCGTCAATACGCGCGTGCCGCCGTACGACCGGCGACGCGGACGTATTCCTCATTTCCAGCGAGGCCGACCACGGGGAGCAGACGATCCACGTCAAGCTTCCGGTCGATGGCCCGGCGCACGTCTACGATCCGGAGACCGGCGAGGTCCACAAGCCTGCGATCGATGCCGGCGCAGTCGCTTGCACGCTGACTGCCGGCGGGTCTATCGCCCTTATCGTGGGCGACGGCGACATCGGCGCCCCCGATAGCGACGAGATCGATGCCCCGGCGAAAGCGACTGAGCTGGCGGGGCCATGGTCGGTCGAGATGGTCCGGCAGTGGGAGTACTGCGACGGCGAGATAGACACCGATTCAAAGAGTGCGCCCGCGGTCTCGGGAGGGGCGTTGACGATCGCCGAGTTGGCTTCGTGGGACGAGGTCTTCGATTCGTCGACGTGCGGCGTTGCAGAATACTCGACCACGTTCGACGCAGACGGTGAGCCGACGCGCGCCATACTCGATCTGGGCACGGTCGGTGTCGTCGCCGAAGTCGAACTGAACGGGCATGCAGTTGGGCGTCGCATCTGGTCGCCGTACTCATTCGACGTAACAGAGTATCTGACAGCGGGCACAAACTCTCTGCGGGTCGTCGTGACGAGCACTCTCCACAGGCTGATGACGTCGCCTACCGTCGTAGACGACCTGAAACAGCGTGGTTGGTTCAACACCTACATGGCTCGCATTGCCGACCAGAAGGGCGATGCGGCGCCAGCGGGGGTACTGGGGCCGGTAGTTCTGAAGACGTGGTCCTGACCGGTGCCGGAGGGCCTGCGATCAAGCCCTTGCCGACTTGCCGGTATTGCATGCGTCGCAGCGCTGATTCTTGCCGCGCCGGCGGCGTGGACCCAAGCTTCCGACGAGAATCCTGCGCCTCCCGGCGTCTGGTTCTGGCTGGCGCCGTCGTCCGTTTACCTGCATTGGACGCCCGATCCCGACCATCGAAGCGGCTACGCGGTCTACCGCTCCGAAGGGTCCGCCGACACATGGGCCCGCCTGACGGACACGTCCCATCTACTCACCTCGTACGCGGACTACGACCTGCCGGCGGGGTCCGGCATCGCCCTACGATACGCCGTCGCGGCTCTCGGCGTCGATGGGCGCGAAGGACCGAGGTCGGAGCCGGTGGAGGTCGTGCTAACGCAGCGACCACGGGCTCGGCCGGCGGCTACATACGACAAGAACGACATCATCACCGACGCGCAGTTGCTCGATACCGGCACGATGGACGCGGCCAAGATACAGCGCTTCTTCGAGGAGCACGGCAGCGTTCTTGAGGGCCACGTCGCGTCCGGCAGAAGCGCGGCCCAGCACGTCTACGACAACTGCCAGGAGTTCGGCATCAACCCGCAGGTCGTGCTGACGACGATGCAAAAGGAGCAAGGCCTCATCAAGCACTCCGGATCGACGCCCGACCCCGAGGACTACGCGATGGGGTGGAAGACGTGGGACTCGGCGGTAGCCGGTTTCGCAGACCAGGTCCGATACGGCACGCAGCAATTCCGGCTCTACTACGACCGTCTGAGCGCAGGCTACGAGGGGTACGTCGATCAGGACACCTTGGTGTGGCGGGTCGGTGTGCCGCGCCGCGTCATCGACGGAACGGTGATTGCGGCGAACATCGCGACGGCGGGGCTGTACATCTACACGCCGTTCATCGGCGAAGGTGGCGGCGGCCACACCGGGATCGGCGGCAATTCTAGCTTCTGGGCCATATGGCACCAGTTCGGTTTCGGCAGCGACACGACCTCCCCCGTGCCGACGTCGCCGCCACCTAAGCCGGTATCGCTGTCGCCAGGCGTCACGAGCGTCTCAGGAGCCGTGATAAGCACCACCGCGCCGACCCTGATCTGGGAGCCTGTGCCCGATGCGTCGTTGATATCCGTCTACGTCAGTGAATACCCGTACGGCGAGGACCACATCGTCTACGAGAACGAATGGGTGCCTGGCACAGCTACATCGGACACGCTGCCCGCCATCCTGGTCGATGGCCGAGAATACCGCTGGAACATGCAAGCCCACAACGCGTTCGACTCGAGCTACTTCTCTGATCCTCTGCACTTCACGGTGAACCAGGCGGCCGGCGTCGCCGGTGCCGCTCCGCCGCAATATCGGCTTGAGCGGAACGCGCCGAATCCGTTCAATGGCGCGACGGCGATCGGCTTCCGGCTCCCGCGCTCGGAGCGCGTGAGGCTGGTCGTCTACAACTCGCTCGGTCAGCATGTCGAAACATTGGTCGACCGGCCGATGCCTGCCGGCCGACACGAAGCGACGTGGGCGCCGGTGGGAGCTAGCAGCGGCACGTACCTGTACCGTCTTCAGGCCGGGCCCTACTCTCGGACACGGACGATGTCTCTCGGGAGATAACGGCGTATGGGCGACTACTACATAGTACACGAGGCGGACCTGCGCGCCTACCCGAACTACTCGTTCGAGATTGGCGACGTGGACGGCGACGGGCGAATGGAGTTCGTCGCGCTGAGCCAGACCGGCAACAGGCTGCGAGTCGTCCGCCACGACGGCGAGGTGGTCTTCGAGCGGCGCATCTGTAACCACGGCAACTGGGGCACCGCGATTCCGTGCCTGGTCGATCTTGACGGCGACGGCGCCGACGAGATCGTCGTGCCGGACCTCGGCAAAGCGAATCGAAAGCGCGAGGCACGGATCGTCGTCATTGGCGGCAACGGAACCGAGTTGGCCGAGCACTGGTTCGGAACGCACGGCAGAGACGACAACGGCATCGCCGTGCCCTTGCTGGCCCCGATGCGGTGCTCGGATGCGGGCCGCCCTGGAGTGGTTGCGGCCCTCGCTGGCGATCCGGATGGCTCGGGTGGGGAAGTGGTGGCGCTTGACGAGAACCTCGACGAACTATGGCGTGTCGATGGGCTTCGGCGCGATTTCGGGCACGAGTTCTACGTCACGGACGTTGACGGAGACGGCCTGGACGAGGTCGCGTTCTGCACTCTCGACAGCATCGATGGCGGCGACGAAGCGTGGAACGGTGGCGACCTCGTGCTGCTTGATCACGACGGGGCGGTACTGCTCAAGCGACCGACGAGAGACTACTTCGGCGATTCGCACTTCGACGACGTCGCCATAGCCGACTTCCGCGGCGCCGGCGATCATGGCATCCTGATCGAGAAGGGCCTGCTCCTCGGCCTTGACGGCGAGATCGTCTGGGACGCTTCCGACACGATGGATCACGGGCAGTGGATCGCCCATGTCCCGAATCCGTCGGGGATCGGCCGTCGGATACTCATCTCCGAGCTGTGGGGATCGGGCGGCAAGAGCACGCTGCTGGACGGCGACGGCCGCGCGCTGAGGAACATCTCGCATTTGCCGCTCACGCGGTTGGATCGGAACCGATACCCCGGCTGGACGGTCCTTCCGACCAGATGCCACGCCGTACGGTGGACCCCCGATACGGAGCCCGAGTTCTTCCTCGCCGAACAGGCGTGCTCGCCCACGAGCCACGACAGCTTCGAGACCAAGGCGTATCCGGCCAAGGCGTTCTTCCTGGACGTCGACGGCAATCTCATCGATACGCTCCATTTCGAGGACGCGCAGGTCG
>CAZSJP010000441.1:0-4683 GCA_964606675.1 uncultured bacterium | reverse complement strand
ATCGCGGCTCCGATTCCGACCGACTACTCCCTCTCCCAAAACGCTCCGAATCCGTTCAATCCGTCGACCACGATCCGTTTCGCGCTCCCGCAAAGCGGTCGCGTGAATCTGGCCATTTACGATGTAAATGGCCGCTCAGTCGTGACGCTTGTCGATGGGACGGCCGACGCCGGGTATCACGACATCGTCTGGGACGGTCGCGATCTCGCTGGACGTGAGGTCGCCAGCGGCGTCTATCTGTACCGCCTCACGAGCCGGAGCGCATCGTTCGTTCGCAGAATGCTCCTGGTCCGCTAGCGACGAGGATGGGTTGCCGGGTAGGCTCGGGGATTCGGAACGATTCCCAGCGGACCCGAGCAAAGTGAGGGTTCGGATGCCGGCGAGGCGTGGGGCTTTGGCTTCACGCCTCGTCGTTTTCGCTGGACCGGCGTCGGAGGTGCGGGGCCGGTCTCCTCTCGATCTATTCTCCTGATCCGCTGGCAATTTATGCCAGAATCGTTGGTCGCTCCGCGATCCGCGACTATATTCAGAAAGCGGAAGACTCAGCCTCCGGCGACGTCGGGCCAGACCGCCGCGTCGAAGGCCGCCGGTCAGCCCGGTCGGGATGAGCATCGTGGCCGGTAGGCTGCCGCCCAGCACCTGCCGCGGCCGACGTCGAAACGTCGCATGACAGGAGTGTTTGGTCAGTCACCATAGATGCAAATATACCCTTGATCCGCCAGTCGGAACCCCATGCCCGCGGAGGAAATCACGATGCGCCGGTTGCTCTCTCTCTGTTCCATGGCCGCCCTCTTGTCCCTGAGCACCGCGACTGAATCGCGCGCGGTTACCATCGGGACCGATGTAAGCGGCACCATTACTACCACTACTTGGATCGCCGCGGCGTCGCCGTACAACGTGATGGGCGCAATCACTGTGCCTGCCGGAGAGGTCCTCACCATCGAGGCGGGCGTCGATGTCTTGCTCAAGGCAGACGTAGCAATCAATGTCGAGGGCGCGTTGCACGCTCAGGGCACGAGCACGGACAGCGTGAGATTCCTCAAAGGCACAGTGACTCAATGGCACGGACTCCGTTTTTCCGGCGCGGACAGCAGCTCTCTCGTCTACACGCGGATCAGCGACGGGAAGGACGCCAACGGTGGGGGAATCGCGGCCCACGGACCTGGTTCCGCACCCTCCCCCGGGCTACGCCTGGCGCTGGTCAACTCCGTCGTCAGCGGCAACGACAACTCGGCGCTTGGAATGTTCGGTGGCGGGATGTACCTCGACACGGTCACCGTCTATGCCACCGATTGCCGCTTCGTGGGGAACGCGGCGAAGCAACGAGGCGGCGCCGTCTACGGCGTCGCATCGACCGTCAGGATGACGCGGTGTGTAGTCGAGGACAATACCACAGGCTACGGAGAGGGCGGCGGATTCTACATGATCGGTGGCTCGTTGGACTTCACCGATGGCTCGATCTTGAGAAACACGGCCGGCAACGTGGCCAACGCCCAGGGCGGAGCGATATTCGGCAACAGCACACCGGTCGTCTTGAGGAGAAGCCTGATCGCCGGCAACGTGGCCGGTGGGACCGGGATTTACAACGCCATGGAGTTCTTCCCCAGCGCGGCGGTCACAATCGACCAGTGCACAATTGCCGACAGCATCGGCGGAAACCTGTTGTACATGTACCAAGGTTCTCTCCAGATGACCAACTCCATTATGTGGAGCGGATCGGGGCAGGTGGCTGACATCCTCATGCTCCCTTCGGTCAGCACCGTCGACGTCACGTACTCCGACGTCGGCACGTCCGGCGACGCGTACACCGGCGACGGCAACATCAACGCCGACCCGCTGTTCGTCGATGCAGCGAACGGCGACTACACGCTGCAAGCGGCCTCGCCGTGCGTCAACACAGGCAACCTCAACAGCGCGCTCGACTTGAACGGCACACGAGCCGACATGGGCTACACGGGCGGCGGCGGCGTTATCCCGCCGTATTCGGCGACGGGCACCCTCAACACGACGACATGGACCGCCGCGAACAGCCCGGTTCACGTGGTTGGCGAGGTCACCGTGCCCGCCGGAGAGACCCTCACCATCGAGCCGGGTGTCGACGTGCAGTTCGACGCGAATGTCCAGTTCATCGTCAACGGTGCGCTCCACGCGATGGGCACGAGCATCGATAGCATCCGGTTCGTCAAGGGCACGTCGAGCACGTGGCAGGGCTTGCTCTTCGGCGGCGCCGACAGTAGCTCGCTGGCGTACACGCGCGTCAGCAACGGTAGCCGGGCCTTTGGCGCGGGGATAAGTATCGACGGCCCTGGGCCACGCCTTGCGTTGCTCAACTCTGACGTAAGCGGCAACTCGAACGCCGGCGGGGGTTCGGCGAGTGGTGGCGCGATGTACGTCGATTCCGCGGCGGTCTACGCCACTGACAGCCGAATCGAGGGCAACTCGACGAAATACTACGGCGGCGGTATCTGGGCCAGGGAATCGGCGGTCACGATGACCGCGTGCACCGTCAAGGGCAACAGTACCACCAACACCCATGGTGGCGGCTTCTACATGTCGGGCGGCTCGTTCGAGTTCACCGACGGCTCAATTGTGAACAACACGGCCAACAACCAGGGCGGCGGGATATACGCCAACAACATGCCGGTCGTGCTCACCAGAAGCCTGATGGCTGGCAACCTGGCCACGGCGAGCTACAACGCGATTATGGCCGTCGGCAGCACAGTGACGATAGACCGGTGCACGATCGCCGATGACGCTGGCGACAAAGCTGTCTACATACACACTAGCTCGCTTGAGATGAACAGTTCCATCATATGGAGCGGCTCCGGGCAGGTGACCGACGTTCTGTACTTCTTCGCAGAAACTACGGTCGACGTCACCTACTCCAACGTGGGCATCGCCGGCGCCGCCTACCCGGGCACGGGCAACATCAACGCGACCCCGTCGTTCGTCAATACGTCGGGCGGCGACTACAACCTGACGGGCGTGTCGCCGTGCATCAACGCAGGCGATCCGGCGGCTCCGCTGGACGATGACGGCTCACGAGCCGACATGGGCGCGTTCCAGGCCGATATTACTACCTTGCCGAACTTCGTGTCGGGTTCGATCACAACGACGACGTGGACGCAAGCGACCGGCACCTACCACGTCTACGGCCAGGTGACCATCCCCACAGGCAATACGCTCACCATCGAGCCGGGCGTCGACGTGCTCTTCGACTCCGACGTGCAGCTTGTGGTCGATGGCGCGCTGCACGCGTCGGGCACGGACGTCGACAGCGTCCGGTTCCTCGCGGGCGATGCTGCCGAATGGGGCGGTATTCGCATCAGCGGAGGCGACAGCAGTTCGTTCACTTACGTCCGTATCAGCGACGGCGTGGCCGATGGTTTATTCGCTCCGAGCAACTGGGGCGGCGGGATCTACGCCACGGGGGCAGGTACGCGTGTGGCGATGGACAATTCCGTTGTCGTCGGAAATTCGGCGGAGTACCGCGGCGGTGGCATAAAGCTGACGGACAACGCCACCATGTCACTGACGGACTGCTCCGTGGCAGACAACGTGGCGACGACCAACATCGGGGGTGGAATACACGCCGAGGGCGCTTCGGTCCTCACGCTGCTGCGGACAAGCGTGCTCGGCAACAGCGCCCCGGCGTCACTCGCCGGCGGCATTTTTGTGACCGCTGCGGTGCTAAACGCCACCAGTTCGATCATCGAAGGCAATTCCGCTGCCCACTCCGGCGGCGGGATCTATATGAATGCCACGCCGGTCAACATGGTCGACTGCACGGTGAGGGGCAACACCACGACCAACACGCACGGCGGCGGCTTCTACACGACAGGCGGGTCGTTGACGTTCACAGACGGCACGATTGTCGACAATGTTGCGGCAGCCGGGGGCGGCGGGGGCCTCTACACGAGCAGCACGTCGGTGCTACTAGAGGGGAGTCTGATCACTGGGAACTCGGATGCGGCCGGCTACAACGCGGCAGCCATCTACGGCGATACGATCAGGGTGCGCGGGTGCACGATAGCCGACAACTTCGGGAGCAGCCCTCGCGCCATACTGGTGAGCGGAGGCCACATCGAAATGGTCAACTCGATCCTCTGGAACAGCACCGGGCCATACGACTACATTCTGCACCTCAGCGGCGGCGGCACCGCCGATGTGACGTACTCCGACATCGGGGTCGCCGGCCCCCCAATCGCCGGCACCGGCAACATCAACGCCGATCCGCTCTTCGTCTACGCTGCCGGCGACAACTACCAGATCCACGCCGGTTCGCCATGTCTCGACACGGGCGACCCGACCGGCGCGAAGGACCCAGACCACACCAACGCCGATATGGGCGCGTTCTACATCGCGCAGAACACGGTGTACGGGTATATCGGTGAGCCGATTTGGGAGAAGGTCAACAGCCCGTACCGAGTGGTCGAACCGTGCACTGTGGGCAGCCGCAACACTCTGACGATCGAGGCGGGCGTCGATGTCCTGTTCGACGCCGACGTGCAGTTCGTTGTCGAGGGCGCTCTGAACGCCGTCGGCACGCAAGCCGACAGCGTTCGTTTCATCAAGGGACGGGCCGCCGAGTGGGGCGGCATGCGTATCGGTGGCAGCGACAGCACTTCGCTAGCTGTGCAATGTCAGGACGTTGTCCTCGGTGAGTCGTAGCGTTTGCATTGG
>CAZSJP010000440.1:0-4690 GCA_964606675.1 uncultured bacterium | reverse complement strand
GCTCGCCCAGGTGGGGGACGCTTCTCGTTGAGTCGTCGGCGCGGTTGAAGTGGTCGGAAACTCCACGAACGGCGTGCCGGGGTGTTTGGACGCGAGGGCGCAGCCCCCGTGCTCTCCATGTGTGACCGCGATGTCGGTGCAGGCACCGCATCCATGCGCATCGCCTGCGCTCTCGCCAGCGAGGTAGCTGAGGGGCTCGATTGCCACGTGCCCGTCCGAGCCGAAACACATGACCAACGGGGATGCGCCCGACGACAGGAAGATCAGCGATAGCGCAAGGCGCGTCAGCAGCAACGGGTGCCTCTTCACTGAGAACGGATACATGCTCGGACGCTACCGTATACCCCGTGGAGGTCCGAATGGTTCCAGACTGGGCCTCCACGGGAGAATTTGCAGCCCGCAGATGGGATCAGCGGGAACTCGGGATATCGAATCCAACGTCGACCTCGTACGCCAAGAACTCGTGATGTTCCCTCCCACCGCAGCCTGTACGCATCTAGGGATCGCGACGATCAAGTGTGAAGGCATCGCGGTTGGGCTGTGCGGTCTCCGACGGCCATGCGAGTCTGTATACATCAGGAGCGGCATGTACACGGGTCACGGCGTAGAACTCTCGAAGGCTCCGCAGACTCTCTTCTACGGAAGCATCGAATCCCAAGTGGACGACGTGCGTGACGGAGTACTCGTCGACAAGGTCACACAGATTGTCCTCATCCAGGTTTCCGGGCGCTGGGATGGTCAGGTAGCCGGTGAGAGCACCGAATCTGTACGAGACGCGACCACCGTCGTCCAGGAACAGCACTCGTGCGGATGGGTTGTCGATGCTCCTCAGAATCGAAGCGAATCCGTCCGGCTGAGTGAGGCTGCGGTCGAGGGCGACCGGGATGTCGCGCTGGATCAGGCTTCGCGCGCGAGCGATCAAATTGTCCTCTCGCAGAACAACTGTATGGACAATGACGAAAGATGCCAGCATGCCGAATACGATCGTCGAACTGGAACGAAACGCTATCAGCAGAGACACGATCGAGAGTAGTCCGAGACACTCCACGAGACAGAGCGCGTACCGCGGCTCGCCATATCCCGTCAGGAAGACTGGCAGCATGGTCAGCGCGGCGGCCGCGGTCAATACAAGAAGCCTGAGCAGGATAGCCCGTGGTTGTTGCTGGTCGCCGTGAATGGACATCCGCCCGATCGCGCTTGCGATGACTATCCCGAATACGAGGGCGACGATCACCAGAAATACCGGATTATCGAGGGTGGGAACCATGCCGGCGTACGATCCACGCGCGCCGAGTAGCTTCATCCGAAACCAGGTGATCGGATCGTCCAGAAGCGTCGGGATCGCGTCCCGGATGTAGTCGGTTACAAAGACAGGTTCCACCGCTGCTACGACCGTAGTGTTGTCGCTCACGAAAAAGCTGCCGAAGTGGGCCAGAGAGTATACGATCCAAGGGGATGTGGCTAGGAGGAAGATTCCCAGATACGCGGCGGTGTAGGCTATTCTGTTGCGGCGACGGTTCAACCCGACATATGCCACGAGTGCGATCGCGGCGATCTGGAAATCGAAACGATTCAGGACCATGAGTCCCGCAACGATCGCGATTGGTACGCCATCGGCGAACTGACGTTCAGAGGCCCTCAGGAACAGGTGGGCGAGTACAGTTAGCAGCAGGATCTGCACCGGCACGCTGTGAGCGAGAAGGACCTCTTCCGAGTATCCTGGTGCCGCCATGAGAATGGCGTAGACGATCACGCCGGGAGCCATCGCTCCGAGAAATCGCCGAGACAGATTGAGGAGTAGGACCAGCGTTGTGACACTGATCGCAACGTTGATGGCAAGCGCAGTATAGATGCCGTAGTCTGCAACGGCCCGCCCGGAAGCTATGATGGTCGGCCAAAGTGGCGGGAACGACACACCGTAGAGAGTTGCGTACTGCGTCTGGCGCAACGTGTTGATGCGGTAGAAGTCGCTGAATATGGTGTGTGACAGCTCGAAATAGCCCCAGGAATCGGCGCTGGGACCCAGTTCATGCAAGCTGCTCAACGCCAGAGTAACTATGTCGACCACGAGCAGGACACCCGCGGTCAACGTAACGCCTGCCCAGAGCCTTGGATTTCGTGCGATGCTCGCCAACCGTGGTATCATCGCTCGGACATCCCCGTGTCGTGGTAGTGCCCCCGTATGAGCTTCCACAGGATCAGCAGCAACGTCAGATTTCCCGCGATCGGGCTGATTCGAGTGGGCGTCCGACCCTTGGGATACCGTCGGATCACCGGCGTTTCGGTCACGCGCATTCCAAGCTGCGACGCCCGTACGCTGAGATATGCGAGCAGTTCGTAGGTCTGGAATACATCCCGAAACGGTTTCACGCGTGGGTCAAGCAGATAGCGTGAGCTGTACCCACGAAACCCGTTAGTCGTATCGGTGAAACGGAATCCGGCTGCGTGGTTGATGACTGGAATGTGTATGGCCAGCATTGCAGCTCGTCTCAGAAGCGGCGTGTTGATCGCCTGGCCGCCCGGCTGATACCTGGATCCCTGGACCATATCCACGCCGTCGTCCAGCGCCTGGACGATGGGTATGATGCCGCGTACGTCATCCTTGTTGTTACCGTCGATAGTGACGATCCCCTCATAGCCCTGGAGGAGCGCGTAGGAGTACCCCATGCGCAACTGCGCGCTCAACTTGCCCGGTCCCGTCTTTGTTAGCAAAACCCGCACGCCGCACTCGGAGAGCAGAGCGCGATCCGTTGAGCCGTCGGTACTTCCACCGTCGCATATTGCGACATCGACGAGGTCGGTAATGCCGTGGTGCCACATCGACGTCAACTCGGCACGAAGGCGGCCACCTTCGTTGATCACTGGGACACACACGCAGTACTTGGAGCGACGAGGCCCCAGTTCGATGGCCTCGTACGACGGCACCTGCCAGCCTTCGTTCGACAGCGGACGGTTGGTCATCATCTGTAGGTGGCGACGACGAATTCGAGAGCCTGCTCTACGGCATCGGTGTTCGGGTCAGTCCAGCCATTGCGCATTTCGATGGAGACCCAGCCGTCGTATCCGCTCTCTCGAAGCGCTGCCGCCGCGGCTGCGTGGTCGACTGCGCCGGTACCGATCACAGCCAGGTAGGGCTCACTCGCGTGGAAATGGGCCAGGATATCGAGATTCGCTTCGATAGACTTCCGGTAGTCCTCTCCGTTGAGTGCCATGGCGCCGCTGTCGAGGTGGAGACGTATACGGGGATGGTCCACCTCGCGGACCAATGCCGACGTTTCGTCGGTGTCCGTCGCGAAATCGCAGTCGTATGCCGGTGGATTTGGCTCGATGCAGAGAATCGTGTCGTTCGCCTCGCATACGTTGGCGCATTCGCGCAAGAACTCGACAGCGATGGACCGCGCCGCGTCGAGTGACATATCACCACGCTGTCTGTTCTTCGGCGAGCCAAACACCAGCGGCCCCGCACCCAGCGCTCCGCCTATGCGCGCGATCTCCGCCAAATAGTCGAGGGTCTTCCCGCGGATGGCAGCGGATTTGAACAGGTGCAGGTCCGGCTGCCCGTACAGCAACGCCTGCAGCGCCACGATCCGCCTCCCGCGACTCTCTATGGTATCCCTGTACTGTGCGACATCCTCGATGGTCGCATCCGATGGCGACTTCCAGAGCTTCGTCGGCGCCACTTCAATACCGTCGACCTTGTACGTGTCCAGGAGGTCCAGCACCGCGGCCTCCTCCGACTCATCCCAGGCAATGTTCGAGACTGCTATCTTCACGCGTCGCCGCCTCCCTGACGTTCAGATCGAATGTACCCCCTCATCGCGTCCAATGTGTATTCGCGGTTGTACTGATACGGCGCTTCGCCTCCGAACGCCTCTGCGTGGATGGTGTGCATGTCGTACTGCGCAGCCGGCCTGTCGGTTACGTTGTCGAAGTCCATGCCCGCGCATTCTCGGGCAACCGCAGTCACCTCAACGGGCTCCGTCGCCATGTTGACCAGTTGCAGACCGAGGGAGCGAGCCGTCTCGATATCGGCCCAGAGACGCTTCATGTCGTAGAACTGAAAGATGCTGTCCTTGTGCGTCCAATCCAGCGCGTTATCGTTCACGAGGTCATATATGAAATTCTTCTTCAGACCGGTTCCGAAGAGCGCTGGAAGGCGCAGGACAAGACAGTTGGCGTACCGACTTCGCACGAACTCCTCAAGCTCATAACGATTCCTGCCGTACGCGTCACTCAGATCGGAACTGATAGGCGTGTTCTCCGTGACGCACCGTGGGTCAGGGTAGACATCTACTGTGGATATGAGTATGAACTCGTCAGCCTCTGCCCTGTCTATGCAACCCATGAGTCTCTGCAGATTCCCCAAGTCCGCTTCAGGCTCCTTGTTCGCGATCCACTTCGCGGCGGGAGCGCCGGCGCACACGATCAGGGAGTACTTCTTTCCCGCGATGTCCTCAATGTTCTTCGAGTTGTAGTGGTCGCCGAACTGCGTTTGCCGCGCGAGCGTGCCGCCGACGAATCCTGTGGACCCAATCAAAGCTGCCGTCATACTGCCTCCCTCAACTCGACGAACTGACATTGCCGTCCTCAGTGCTCCAAGTCGACACGGTACTACTGCTCTCGTCCTCGACGAAACGCCGGCCACTAGAATGGATTCCCGCTGGAGTTTACCCCGTGCATAGATTCCTGC
>CAZSJP010000439.1:0-4735 GCA_964606675.1 uncultured bacterium | reverse complement strand
GGCGAGTGTCTGTATCAACTCGGCAGACACGCCCAGGCCGTCGAAGCCATCTCGGACGCTCTGCCATCCATCTCGGACCCCCAGATGCGGGCAAACGGATACTACTTATTGGGTGAGAGCTATCGCTCGATGGGTGAGCCACGCAAAGCCCGGCGCTACTACGAGACGGTTCTCTCCGAATACGCTCGCACATCGCTGGCGGCACCGGCGCAATTGGCGATGGGATGGACTTACATCGACGAGCGAAACTTCGACGAGGCGGTGCGGGCGCTGGCACGTGTGAGCGAACGATACCCCGACGCGCCGGTCGTGCCCGACGCCGAGTTCCGTAGGGCGATGGCCCTGAAAGAACTGGGCAGACGCTCCGAAGCCGAACGCATCTTCGCAGCGCTCGTTCGGCGACATCCCAGCGCCGACGTAGCCGACGACGCATCGTACGAGTTGGGGGTGCTTGCGTACAATCGGCAGGCCTATTCGACGGCGCTCGGCGCTTTCCGGCGGGTCGTCAACACGTATCGGTCGAGCGATCTGCGAGCGCAAGCGACTTACATGATGGGGGAGACGCATCTGGGGCTTAGCCGACCGGATAGCGCGGTCGTGCACTACACGAACTTCATCGGTTCGTATCAGGCGTCGGCGCTACTGCCCAACGCCTTGTTCCAGCGTGGTTGGTGCCGGTACAGCTTGAAGGAATATGAAACCGCGATAGCCGACCTCAACCAGCTCGTTCGTGGGTGGAGCAACCACGATCTCGTCGCCGACGCCAACCACCTGATAGCCGAGTCGTGGTACGGCCTGGGCGACTACGACAGAGCGACCGCTGCGTTCAGGCGAGTCACTGCCGGGAGGAGCACCGGGCCTCTGGTGGCGCAGGCGCACTACGGCATGGCGTGGTCCGCGTTCAAGCAAGGCAGATGGTCCGAGGCCATCGACGGGTTTGCCCGCGCGAGGCGGGAGAGCGCGGATCCCCAAGTCAGAAACGACGCCGCTCTCCGCATTGGCGACGCCTACTTCAATCGGGCGGATTTCGAGCAGGCGCTGGCGGCATATCGCGAGGCCAACGAGGGCGACGCGGGCGGTGCCCGGGCCTTGTACTACCAGGGCCAAAGCCTTTTTCATCTTGGAAGGCTGGGCGGTGCGATCGAAGCTTACCGGGCGGTCAGCGAGCGCTATCCCGACTCGGACCTGGCGGACGACGCGTGGTTCATGATCGGGTGGTCGAGGCTCAGGGGCGACGACTACCCCGGCGCGATCGACGCATATCGACGGCTCGTCATCAACTACCCCGAGAGCGACCTGGCTCCGCAGGCACAGATGGGGCTGGGCGACTCGTACTACAACAGCGGTCGGTTCGGCGATGCCATCGCCGCGTACGAATCCCTCCTGCGCAGGTGGCCCGAGTCGCCGGAGATGCAGGCCGCCATCACGGGCATCTGGGATAGCTATCTGCGCGAGGGCAGAGTCACCGAGGCCATCGAGCGAACAGAGGCCTACATCGGCACCAATCCGAACAGCGCAGTCTCGGCCGGGTTGCTGATGAAGCGAGCCGACTGGCTCTACTCCGCGCAACGGTTCGAGGAGGCGGCAACAACCTATCGCCGGACTGCAACCGAGTTCGCCGGCGTCGCCCTGCCTAGCTCTCCAATCTACTGGGAAGCCAGCGCGCTAGCCCAACTCGGTCGGCGCGCCGAGGCGATGGCACGTTTCAGCATCGTTGCGCGGGACGAATCGAACCCGCTGGCCTCAGACGCGCTCGAGCGGATCGGCGACTTGCAGGCCGAAGTGGGCGACCACGCCTCGGCGCTGGCAAGCTACACGGAATACGATCGACGGTTCCCGAGCAGCAGCAAGCGCGCGGCCGTCCTCGTGAAGGCCGGATCGATGCACAATGCGCTCGGCGACGACGCGGCAGCCGAGGCGGCTTTCCGGCAGGCCGCAAGCACGGGTGGGTCATCGATTTCGGGCGCCCGCGCACGCCTGCAACTCGGTCGTTTGCACATTGGCCGCGGCGAGATGGAACAGGCAAAAGTCCTCGCCGACACCGTTCTTGTGTCGAGGTCGGACCAGTATGCTGCCGAGGCGCAATATCTATTGGGCGAGATCGAGTACACGCTCGGACAATTCGAGAACGCCCGGCTGGCGTTCATGCGCGTGAAGCTCGTATACGACGCGTTCCCCGAATGGGGTGGGAAATCCCAATTGCGCATCGGCGACTGCTTCGTGAGCGAGGGCAATCCGGCTCGGGCCGAAGAAGCATACGAGGACGTGCTGGAGAACCACCCGGCAGACACGCTCGGCGTCCAGGCGCGGCGGTTGCTCAAGCAGTTGAAGACGCCATGATGAAGCCGTGCAGCGGGGCATTGCTCCTGACGACCATGCTGGCCGCGACCGCTGCCGCCCAGCCCGCGCCGGATCGCTCCGCCCTCGAGATTCCAGACTCGCTCGTCATACCGGGAAGAGCCGTCTACCAGCTGGTCACGGGCGGGTCGAAACTGCCGACCTACTACGGCAAGGCGTTTCCGCGCGACCGAACCGACGGCACCTATGGCACGGCATCCCTGACGAACCTGCCCATGCCCGGATCCAAAGACATCTACCCCACGCCCGTGAAGCACGGCGGCATCCGGGCGACAACCATTGAGGCCTCGGCCCAGCACTACGGCAATGTCGCGGTTGTCGCCAGGCACGTCATGGACCGAAGTGGCTGGCTGGCATCGGGAGTCGGCGAACTCGGCGCCGGATTGGGGCACACGGGCGGAGCCGGCTGGCACCGCGAGATGCTGGATGCCGGCGCGCGACGAGTCGTAGCATGGAACAGCGCATACGACGGCGGACTAAGGCTGGAGACCGGGCGCTCAGGCGTATGGGGCGACGATACCACTTCCCATCGCGATTACCACAAGATCGCGCTCGCCATGGCGGCCGATCGAACCATCGACGGCAACCAGCTGCGCCTCGACGTCGATCTCCAGCAGCGCGGAGTCGGCGCACCCAATCTATCGGCTTCGGAACAGGCGATCCGGGTGGGCATGCGTTGGCAGCGAACGAACGGCCGGTTCTGGATTCGCGGCCGGGCGACCGGCGATTTCGTGCGAACTGCGCGCGATCTGGGGGACGAAGGCGCCTCTTCGATTGTCGCCGTCGGCGTGGAAGCATGGACGCGGCCGGACGAGAACTTCGGGGGCGGCTTGGGCGTCACCGTCTACAGCGGCGAGTATCTGGCTGGCGATTCCCTGCGGGAGATCAGGCCATCGCTAACTGCGTGGGTACGAACCTTAGACGTGGCCAAGTTCACCATCCGGCTCGCCTCCGGCGCCGATCGGTACGGCGTTTTCGAGGCGTTCGACGGCTGCCCGATGCTGGACGTGTCGACGCCGCTCAGGATGCCGTTCCGGAGCCTCGACTTCGACGTCAACGGTGAGGTACAACTGAGCGACTGGAACTCCGCCTCCATCGGGTTCCGGCTGGACTGGATAGACGACTACCCGGTATGGCGACGGTCGGGAGCGGGAGAACCGTTCAGCATACACTACGACTATGTCAGCTCCGAAACCGCCTCCATCTCCGCGTTCTACTCTCGCTACAGGACGACGTGGCGCCAAGGGTCCCTGGACCTGCTGGCGGTGTGGCGGTCGCACTCGCTTGCGGAGAACCCGGTGCCGCAAGTGCCCGACTGGGAGTTCCACGCCGTCACGGCCCTGACGGCGCGGCGCGGCATCGTGATATCGCCGACCGTGCGCCTGATAGGTCCTCGATCCTATATTATGTCGAACGACCGGTCGGGTACGCTGGACAGCTACTTCCGCGTCGACGTCGAGGGATCGGCGCCGTTCCGACAGGGATGGTACCTGACGGCGGCCATCAGGAATCTGCTCGCCCAGAAGTACCAGCGTTGGATCGGCTCGAACGAGCCCGGCTTCCACGTCGAGATCGGGGCGCGGCGGACATGGTAGCCGCCGATACGCCGAGTCGTGCTTCGTCACCCGACACCGAGCATCAAGGAGCTTCGCAGTGACCGCGCTTGATCTGCTGATCGCCGGCGGATGGACGATGTTCTTCATCGCCGTCAGCTTCGTGCTAGCCCTGCTGGTGTACATCGAACGTCTCATGGCATACAAGAACCTCCACGCCACCGCCGACGATACCGTGGCTCCGATACGCGAGACGCTCGCCGGCGGCGATGCCGCGGCGGCCAAGGCCCAGTTGCTTGGGGCGCACCCGTCGACGGGTGGAGGCGCCGACGTGGACGTGCCGTCGGTCGTGCGCGTGATCGTGGACGGACTCAACGTGTTCGGCAAGGGGCGCGAGGCTGTCAGAGATGCCATGGAGTCGACCGGGAACTACGAAGTCCATCGGCACGAAGACCGGACGATCGTTCTGGCCACCATCGCGGCGGTCGCTCCGTTGCTCGGGTTCCTCGGCACAGTGTTGGGTATGATAAAGGCGTTCCGGCAGATCGAAAGTCTGGGTGGGAACGTCAATGCAACGGTCCTCGCGGGTGGCATATGGGAGGCGCTCATCACCACCGGCGCCGGGCTGGTCGTAGGCATACTGGCCCTCGGCGCGTACAATCATCTTCACGCCAGAGTGCGAGGCGTATCGGCGGAAATAGAGCGGGCTGGCGGCGAGTTGGTCAGGCTGATGGCGTAGGAGGCGGCGTGTCGTGAAACTTCGCGCGCGAGCAGAACCGATCAGCCAGTTCGGAGTGCAATCTCTGGCGGATATCATCTTGCTT
>CAZSJP010000438.1:0-4736 GCA_964606675.1 uncultured bacterium | reverse complement strand
CTCCGGCAGGTGCGCCTGCACGGATCGGTCGTCCGCTATGAAACCAAGCTGATCCGCAAAGACGGCGAGGTATGGGACTGCAGCCTGACGGTCACACCATTGAGCCTGTCCGGTGAGGACGCGCTGCTGACCGTCATGGAGGACATCTCGAGCCGCAAGGCCATGGAGGCGGATCTGGCCGAGTCCGAGTTACGATACCGCACGCTGTTCGACAGTGCGCCCGTCGGCATCGGCCTGTCCACTTCGGAGGGTCGCATACTGGGCGCGAATCGCAGCATGTGCGCCTTGATGGGCTACTCGGCGGAAGACATCCTGGACATCGACGTTCGTGACACCTACGAGGAACCCGATGATCGTGGTCTGATCCTGGAACACCTGCGTGATCACGGCGCACTCCGCGATCACGAGGTGAGGATGAAGCGGCCGGACGGGACGGGATGGCACGCCAACCTTACGATTCGTCTGCTGCGCCTCGGTGACGAGGACGTGCAACTGACGATAGCGGAAGACGTCACCGAGCGAAAGCTCATGGCGGAGGAGCGCGAGAGCCTTATTGTCGAACTGCAGGAGAGGCTTGAGCAGGTCAAAGCCTTGAGCGGCCTTGTGCCGATATGCGCCTCGTGCAAGAAGATCAGGGACGACGATGGCTACTGGCATCAGGTGGAGGTGTACGTCAGGGACCACTCGGAAGCCGAGTTCTCCCACGGGCTCTGCCCCAATTGCATAGCCCGACAGTATCCGCAATACGCCGGCCGAGTAGACGACGACGGACGCATCCAGCAGATCGACCCCGTGAAGCGACGGAAGTCCGCTGATGACTCTTAGGGCTGCCCGTAATATGCGTCGATTCCGTGCTTGCGGCCGAAGTGCTTGTCGAGCAGGCTGCCTTCCACGCGCTCCATTGCCGGGTTGAGCTGCCGGCAGAGGAACGCCATCTCCGCCAGCAGTTCGATCGCGAAAGCGTGTTCGGCGGCCTTCAGTCCATCCGAGCCCCACGCAAACGGCCCATGGCTGCGCACCAGCACGCCGGGGCGATCCTCCGGGCTGATGTCGCGAAAACGCTCGGCGATCACGTTCCCGGTCTCGCTTTCGTAGTCGTTCTCTATCTCGGAATCCCTCATCGCCCGCGTGATTGGTATCTCACCGTTGAAGTAGTCCGCGTGAGTGGTACCGTAGCATTCGACGGCCAGCCCGGCCTGCGCGAACGACGTGGCATACTTCGAGTGCGTGTGTGCGACCGCTCCGATGGATGGGAACGCGCGGTAGAGCCGTACGTGCGTCAGCGTATCTGAGGAGGGACTCAGATCGCCTTCCTCTTTCCGACCGGCGGTGTCGACGAGGACGATGTCGTCCGGCATCATGCGCTCGTAAGGCACGCCACTGGGCTTGATCGCGATAATGCCCACTCCGCGATCGATGATGCTGAGGTTGCCGAATGTCAGGTCGACCAGCCCGTATTTCGGCAGCAGCAGGTTGGCTTCGCACGTGCGGGCCTTGAGGTCATCGAGCATCGCGGAGCCTACCCGATCGGCCGCGCCGTCAGGCCCGACTCGAACACGTTCTCGCCCGGGTACGGCACCCCATCCGGCAGCGGGTAGTAGACCTCGTCGATCCCCAGGAGCTTGCACGCGTCGAGGAGCGCCGCCCCGCAATGACCGAAAGCGACCGCCGCATGGTGATGGAACCTGCCCAACAGCACGTGGCGATAGAAACGCCTGAGGCCGGGAATGTACGCCGTTCCCGTGCCACCGAACGTCTTCGGGTCGAGGTCCAGAAACTCGCCCTCGGCGAAGTAGGCGCGGAGTTTGTCGCCAACGCCGTGCACCTGCAGCATCGTCAGCGGCGAAGCGGCGATCTGCCCCTCGATGTTGCCGCGCGTTATGTCCGGATCGGCATCCGGCTCCATCATTCGCTTCATGATTACTTGATGGTGCATTTTCGGGTTCTTGAGCCGGCCCGGCTCGGTGTTGCCGCAGTGGAAGAGCCCGACGACGTCGCCTGCCGGATAGTCCTTGATGCTGGTATGCAGGTCGTTCGGGATGCTGTGGTTCACGTCGAGGTTAGTCACGTCGGCATCCGAGGCGTATTGCCCCATCAGTTCCGCAACGAGGGAGTAGACGTCGTTCTCGCAGCTTATCGGGAACCCTCGCGCGGTCATCCGTCCGTTGATGAAGCACGGCACGTGCCCCAGGGAAAGCTCCTGCTCCGACCAGCACTGGGTCGTCATGCCCGATAGACGCAGTTGCTCGCGGAAGTTGGATACCGCCATCTGGTAGGCCGCCAGCCGCTCACCGAACTCGTCCGAGGGCATGTTGTGGATATCGGCCTGCATCGCTTCGAGCGTTGCCGACGTGTCCTCTTCCGCCCGGATGCGTTTCACCTCGTTGACCAGATCGTGCAGCGCCAGTTCCTCGATCTCCACGCCGATCGACAACGTGGATGCGACGTTGTAGTTGCACGTTTCGAAATCGCGCGGTCTCGGACCGAACAGCCCGATCGTCGAGCCGCGGATTCCTTTGACGACCTTCATGATCGTCTCGAAGTCCGCCACCGCGAGCGCGCCGGCCGCGGTGTCGACCACCGGGCTCTCGGGTATGTGGACCTTGCCCATCAGCCTGCGCTTGTCGACCGCCAGCACTGCCGAGAGCATCCCGCACAGCGCGTCGCCTCGGTCGTCGATGAGGGACAGCGCCGACTCTTCGGCGGCGGAGATGATCATCACCTCTTTACCGAATGCCTTCACGAAGCACGCGTCTTCGATCTCGGGCGAGAAGTTGCCGAGAAACAGGACCGCCGCATCGCACCCGGCCGCCAGCACTTGCGCTGCCGCCTGCTCGGCGTGCTCCTTCGACTCAACTATGGCGCACTCGCCTTCGGGCGTGAACGCGTCGATGCCGGCCTTCCTGCATGCTTCGACCAGCGCTTTCGTGCGCTTCTCGGAGAGGCCCCGAGGGAAGCAGTTCCTGGAGGCGGATACGATCGCGAGGCGCACTTCCGGAGAGAATGTGCCGAGGGGCAAGTGCATGGGTCAGCTCCTTATAGGGATTGTTCGGTCCTGAGGGATATCAGTTCGGGCATTATCCGCGATAGATCGCTGGAGGCCGCCACGCCTCCGAATCCGTCGTGCAGAGTTCTGTACATGCCATACAGGCGGTCGTAGATAGCTTTGTTCCGGTCGTCGGCGGTATACTCGACAGGCTTCACCGACGTCATGTTCGCTTGCGCTTCCTCGAAGCCGGCGTAACCGCCGCTCTCTTTGCCGGCGGCCACCGTGGCCGATAGCGCAGCTCCCAGCGCGCACGTCTGTGGAGACGCCGACGTTTGCATCGTGCATCCCGTTACGTCGGCGTAGATCCTCATCAGCAGCGGGTTCTTGTCTGCGATGCCGCCGCAGCAGACGATGCGATCGATCGGGACGCCGTACTCGCGGATCCGTTCGATGATGGCTCGTGCGCCGAACGCCGTCGCCTCGATTAGCGCGCGGTATATCTCGGCCTGCGTCGTGTGCAATGTCTGACCGAGAAGCAGCCCGGAGAGCCGGGGGTTCACGAGGATCGTCCGATTCCCGTTGTTCCAGTCTAACGCCAGCAGACCCGACTGGCCCGGTCTGAGCGCCTCGGCCTCGGCCGTGAGCGCTTCGTGCATGTCGTCGTTGCCCTTGCAGACCGACTTCACGAACCAACTGAATATATCCCCGACCGCGGACTGCCCGGCCTCGAGGCCGTAGTAGCCGGGCAGTATCGACCCGTTGACGATCCCGCACACGCCGGGCACGTCTTCGAGCTTCCTCGATGCGGGCGAGACGATGCAGTCGCACGTCGAGGTGCCGATTATCTTGACGAGGACCCCTTCCCCGATTCCGGCCCCGATGGCTCCGTAATGTGCATCGAACGCACCGATGGCGACGGGAATCCCCTGCTGCAGACCCAGCTTGGCAGCCCATATGGCGCATAGCTCGCCGGCGACGGTGTCCGCGTCGTGGGCTTCCTTGTACAGCCGAACGCGGAGGTCTGCCAGCCGCGGGTCGAGCATCGCCAGGAACTCTTCGTCAGGGAGCCCGTCCCATTCGTCGCAGTACATCGCCTTGTGGCCGGCGGCGCAGACGCCGCGCTTGACCCGGTCGACGTCCCGCACGCCGGATAGCACCGCAGGGATGTAGTCGGCCAGTTCGACCCAGCTGTGTGCCGCGTCGAACACGTCGGGCGCCGTGTTGAGACAGTGCCATATCTTCGACCAGAACCACTCGGACGAGTAGGTCCCGCCACATCTTGCGAGATATTGCGGGCGATGCTCGGCTGCGGTCGCGGTGATTCGCGCCGCCTCGTCGGCACTCGTGTGATCCTTCCACAACCACGCGAGGGCCGCCTTGTTGTCACGCCACCGCTCATGCATGGCCAGCGGAGTGTTGCTCATGTCGACTGGAATCGGGGTCGATCCGGTCGTATCGACGCCGATGCCGATCACGTCCGACGCTGAGAAACCATCGCGATCCTTCGCACGTTCCAGTGCGCCTTTGACGCTGTCTTCCAGCCCCTCGACGTAGTCGGCCGGGTTCTGGCGCGCGAGGTTGTGATCCTTGTCGTCGATGACGACGCCGTCTTCGCCACTCGGGTAGTCGAATACCGATTCGGCGATCATGCTGCCGTCGGCGCAGTCGACGACGATAGCTCGCACCGAGTTGGTGCCGAAGTCGATACCTATTGCGTAGGCCATGTCGCAACTCCTCTTCTTTGGTG
>CAZSJP010000437.1:0-4779 GCA_964606675.1 uncultured bacterium | reverse complement strand
CACGACACACACACGGCGTCGTCCGTGCAGACGCCAACTGAAAGTAGACGACGCGGCGAAGGGAGTCAAGGGAGCCACCGACCCTGGGTGAAACTTGCGAACCGCCTGCGCCGGTCAGGGCCAACCTCAGTCTACACGATCCGGGTTGTCCCACCGGAAGCGGGTTGCGCCGCTCGGCGTGGCAAACCAGATGTAGTCTTCGTCGATCTCGATGTCCATCACCCGGTTGTCGATCAGTCCATCGTCCGTCGTGAAGCGCCTGACGTAGTTGCGACGTCTGTCGCACCTGAACACGCCCCGGTCGGTGCCGACCCACACCAGATTGCCCTGCGGCAGAAGGCTGAGGAAGTGGAGCGGGGGTTCTGTTTGCGAATCGCCGCCGAAGTAATGCGGCCGCGGGTACTCTTCCCACGAGCCCGAACTCGTCTCATATCCGGCCACGCCTCTGGACGAAGCGAACCAGATCGTCTCGCCATCGGCCTCGATCACACTCACCGGGGCGCCGACTACGCGATCGCCGCCTCCGAACGCTCGCCACGTCCTTCCACCGTCGGCGCTCCGCCTGAGGCCGGCGTCGGTCGCCACCCAAACCGTTCCGTCGGACACGCAGACGTCGCGGATGCCCCGCTCGGAGTAGTCGCCCTCTGAGACGTCTTCCACGCGGCCCGTCGCACGATCCAGCCGCGCCGGGCCGAACGCCGTCCCAATCCAGACGGACGTACTGTCGGCCGCGAGGCATCGCACGTCGTTATCGGGCAGATCGTCGAACCGCGTGAAGGTCCGCCATTTCCCGGCCGAGCCGTCGTACCGACTCAGGCCCGCGCTGGTTGCCAGCCATACCATGGTCGACTCGACCAGTACGTCGCGCGCGCCCTCGGCGATCAGGTCGGGTATCTTGAACGCCTCGAATCTTGCCCATGCGTCGAGGTCCCGATTGTGGACGTTGATCCCGTGCGGCCCCACGAACCAGAAGTTGTCGCCATAGCTGTCGATGCCCGCCAGTCGGTCGTCCCACAGACTGTACTGCAGCACGCGCATACGAGCCGTCTCCCAATCCCGCACCACCAGACCGAGACCCCTCACCGCCAGCCACATGTTGTCCCAGAAATCGATGACGCTGTCGATGGTCTGGTACCGTCGCAGATCCTCATCGGTCAACGTTCCATCCACGCCAAGCGTGAAGCCATCCGGCGGGATGCCCTGCCACAGTGGCCCTTGCCGGGGCGACCAATGTGCGGGTCCGTCGTGCGGCTCCAGCCGGATGTCCGGACGACTAGCCACCGGTGGGTGCGCGGAGCTTGGGTCGTCGCGTTCCGTGAGCAGGTTGAACACCCCGGTACGTCCGTGGCCGGTCATGTAGACGAGCGTTGACAAGTCGCGACGATCGATGTACATCGACTGCACGCGCCTGCCGATCAGCCCGTCAGACACCGTGAGCGGCGCTAGCCACCTTCGGTCTGTCAGGCTGTACCTGGCGATCCCACCGTCGGTGGCGAGGTACAGGATGTTCTCCGACTCGATGATAGCGTTGGCGTGGCGCATCGCCGTCCAACTCACCCAATCGCCGCGCGCGTATCTGCCTCGCACCGCAACCGAGGGTCCCGGGAACGCGATCAGAGCGACCAGCAACGGCAGCAGCAAGCGGAGTACGGCCGTTGCGCTCGTAGGCGGACACTGGACCAATCGTTTCAGAATGAGACGGTCAGTATCGTGATGAGACACGTTCGCTTCGCCTCCCTCGGTGTACATGGGGTCGGCTCGTACGGCACCGACTTTGCCTGACGTCACCCCCATCTATTGTCGCGCCAGCGCGGAAAAGGTTCCGCACGGGGGTCCGATTTGTCGCATGCTGCCGACCAGACCAACGCCGTGGATCGGCAACGAGAGCCGCGGAGGTTTGCCGAAACGGTTCTGGATGCCATGCCGGACGCCGTCGTCGTCACCGACGCGAATGGCTGCGTTCGGCACATGAACCCGGCAGCACGTAGGATGTTCGACGACTCACCGAAAGACGATAGGTCTGAGGCAACCCCGGCGGCGGACCTGGTCAGGTTTGTGCTGGAGCGCTCCGAGAAGCTGGCGCCTCCGGCCACTGGCGACGAGCGGAGCCCGGTACGCGCAGTGGCGTTGTCCAGCGAAGGCGCCGCTCTCTCGGTGCACTCAACCGTGCTGACCATCGACAGGGAGGATGGCGGTCTTTGGGGTTACGTTCTGTTTTGCAGGACCGACGCCGGCGATCGGCCTGCGATGGACGCTATCCGAGCGGCCATGGGCATGGCTGGGCCCAGGGGAGCCGAACGGAATCAGGCCGTCGAGGTGGTATCTCATGAGATCAGCACGCCGCTCACGGCGATCTGCGGCTACGCCGATCTCCTGCTCAACGAGAAGGGCCTCTCGTCCGAGTGCACCGGGTTCGTCCGCGAGATAAAGGACTCCGCGACCAGGCTCGCGCTCGTGTCCCAGGCGCTGATAGCCTACGCCCATCTCCAGACCAGCCGGGCGCGCGCCGAGCCCAGGAACTACGAGATTCGCGCCGAACTGGCCGAATTGGCCGAGCACGCCGGTCGGCAGCTCGTCGCACGTGGCGTGAGTTGGCAGTTCGTCGTGAGCCCGGATGTGCCGTCTCACGTGAAGCTCGACGGCGGAAGGCTAGAAGACATCCTCTCGCAGCTGCTCGACAACGCCCAGAAGTTCACACAGTCGGGCGCGGTCAGCATGGTCGTCGAACGATCCCTGACGACCAAGGGCGCCGTCATGTTCCGTGTCGAGGACACGGGCATAGGGTACCTTCCAGCGCTATCGGACCGGATATTCGAACCGTTCCGACAGGCGGACGAAGGCAAGGGCAGGACATTCGGCGGGCTGGGGCTAGGGCTTTCTCTTGCCAGGGCGATCGCAGAGGACATGGGCGGCAGCCTCGAAGCGCGGAGCGAAGCCGGCCGCGGAAGCTCGTTCGTGCTCACCATCCCCGTGGAGCCGGCGGCCTGAGGCGACGACCCCGATCGGCCCAGTCACTCCGGCCTGGGCGACTGCCACTCCTCGTAGACGGCGGCAACGTTCTCCATCGGGTCTTTGGTGCCCCACTCGCACTGCGCGATGACGCCTCCCTGTCCGTCGTCCAGCGCATGGCGGACGCGCCGAACGCCCTCCCGGACCTCAGCCACCGTCCCGAACGGCATCAGGTGCTGCCGGTCGATTTCGCCCCAGAAAGTGATCTGTCCTTTGTGCCGGTCGGCCAGCCCCTCGATATCCATGCAAAACAGCTGGGAGTTCACCGCGTCCACGCCGATCTCGATCAAGTCCGGGTAGATGGCCTCGATGTGCCCGTCCGAGTGGAAGAAGACGAACTTCCCGGCGCTCTTGATGATGTCGCAATATTCGCGGTACAGCGGCTTGTAGAACGAGCGCCACGTCTCCGGGGAGATCAGCAGAGCCTTCTGCGTGCCCCAGTCGTCCATGAACTGGATCGCGTCGACGTCCGTCGCGGCCCACATGCGCAGTTCATCGCAGAAGAAGTCGTGCAGCATGTCGCGCAGTCGGTACACTTCGCTGTCTCCGTACGCCAGGTCCATGAAGAGCTGCTCGCTGCCGCGAAGGAACTGCATCCGCTCGAACGGACGGGCCTCCGAGCCTGAGCGCACGAACAGGTCGGTCGCGGCGCACGATCGGTCGACGTCGGAGAAATCGGCGTTGCGGATGATCTCCCACGGCGGCTTGTAGCCGGCCAAGTCGCTCCACGACTTTATCGGCGGCACTTTGACCTCGCCGGCCACGCCCGGCTCCGCCACGTGCCACTCGGCACCCCACGCGTCGACGTAGCTACCTATCTCGCCTTTCATCCCGACGGCCCGCTCGCTTGCGCCGTAACTCACGTCCGGCCCGATGAAGTCCATCGGATACCGCTCAAGCAGGCCGGCGACCTCATCCTTGCGATACTTGCCGACGCCGGGCAGTGTCCACAGGTCGCGTGGCGCGCGGTCGGTTGGCTCGAAAGTGAGTGTTCTCGTTACTCGTTCGCGTGACGTCATGGTTGTTCCGCTCCTGCCAGATGCACCACTCGACGGGCACTCGCGCCCGCACGCATGGGTGCGTCTGCGCTCACGCTTCGGGCGCGTGCCACTCGGGTGCGAGCACGTCCACAGCGATGTCTGCAGTCCAGGTGATCTCCGGGCCCAGAGATACGGCCCAGTGGGGGAACACGGCCGAGCCCTGGTATGTCTTCTCGTAGCCGCCCTCGGAAAGGGACACGGTCTCGACGGCGTACCGCCACAGACGAGCCGGGCGCGAAAGGCCGAGCCGGATGTCGACCTCCTGCCAATGGTCGATGACGGCTATCTGCTCGACGGCGTCGTAGGCGCCCGTCGTGCCCAGGCGCATGTCTCCGGGGCCGCGGCGTCCGTTCACCAGAAAGTACCTGTCGTCGGCGTCGCCTGCCAGCAGTCCGAAGTTCCACTCGCCGCCGAATGTTCCGTTGTACTGGCTCGCCCCGAGGTTCGTCAACTCGTACCGAACGGTCATACCGGGCGCGTCTTTCCGGACGCACACAGTCTTGACTACCCTGAACGGCCAGGAGCGGCTTCCGCTTCTCAGCATGCCGTCGCGAGATAAGTGCAGCGTCGCGTCGTCGTTGCCGGTCTCGAATCGCCACTCGTACGGCCCCGTCGCGAAGTCGCCCTCGTCGACGTAGTCCGCGCGAGAGAAGGTATCGAGCGTCGTCCCTTCCTTCGGGAACAGGTCGCCCAGACCCCATCGGTCGTATCTGTCGTACGCGAGGGCGTC
>CAZSJP010000436.1:0-4788 GCA_964606675.1 uncultured bacterium | reverse complement strand
GCGATGCGTGGCTGGAGTTCCTGGTCGAACCATTGGGCGATGGCTCGTCGAGGCTGACTCAGTCGGTGCGTTTCAGGCCAAGAGGGTTGTTCGGGTTGCTCCACTGGTACGCTTTTCTGCCGCTGCACCAGATCGTGTTCGGCGGGATGGCGAAGGGAGTTGGGAGAGAGGCATTGCGATTGGCGGGAGAGGAAGCACGCACGTGATAGACATACGCAGCGACACCGTGACGAAGCCGACGCCCGACATGCGGCGGGCGATGTACGAGGCCGAAGTCGGGGACGACGTATTCGGCGAAGACCCGACGGTCAACGCTCTCGAAGAAGAGACCGCGGAGGTACTCGGCACCGAAGCGGCGATGTACGTGTCGTCCGGCACGATGGGCAACCATATCGGTGTGTGGGTCAACACCGCCGAAGGCGACGAGATAATCGCCAACGACCAGTGTCACATCTACCACTACGAGGCGAGCGGCCCGGCGGTGATTTCGCGGGTGATGATGAAGCTCCTGCCCGGTGAACGCGGCGCCCTCAGCGCCGAGAACATAGAGGCCGCTATCAACCCGACGGACGTGCACCGCGCGCCGACCAAGCTCGTCTGCGTCGAGAACACCCACAATAGGGCCGGTGGAGCGGTGTTCCCGCTGACGGAACTGGAGAGGATCGGTAAGCTCTGCAAGCGCAACGGCATGCGGCTGCACATGGACGGCGCGCGGCTCTGGAACGCGACGGCGGCGTCGGGCATCTCGGAAGCCGAATACGCGCGCCACGTCGACACCGTGCAGGTCTGCTTCTCGAAGGGACTCGGCGCGCCGGTCGGATCGGCCATATGCGGGACGAAGGAGGCCATCGCGCTGGCTCGTCGGAGGCGCAAGACGCTCGGTGGCGGCATGCGGCAGGCGGGCATCGTCGCGGCGGGAGCACTGTTCGCCCTGCGCAACAACCGAGCACGATTGGCCGACGACCATGCCAACGCGAAACGGCTGGCCGAATGCGTGAACGAAACGCCGGGTTTCTCGGTGGACGTCGCCAACGTCGAGACGAACATACTGTTCATCGAGGTAACCGCCCCCGTTGCCGCGCCCGAGATCGTCGGCAGGCTAGAAGAGCGCGGCGTCCGGATCATGGCGCCGAGGCCGACGGCGATGCGCGCCGTGACCAACCTGGGCGTCTCCGCCGATGACATCGAGCGTACGATCGGCGCGTTCGCCGCCGTGTCGAAGGAGTTGCCCCGCTAGGGCCTCGCGCCGAACGGTCGTGCGCACGATATTCCCAACCTGTCGCTCGGCTACGAGTTGTCTCGGTGGATGGGCGGCGCCCGACGTCTCGTCGTTGCCCAACGCACGGTTCTCCCGTAAATTCTGTCTTCTAGGATCGCTCTTGCAGGCCCTTGTCGCGACGGCCGGCAACGGCGCCGGCAGGTCTTCCGAGTGCCGTCCGGAGCGTTCCGATATCTCCGAGACGGGGATGGAGCGGTGAGAGACAGCAGAGCGACAGTTGGCCCGGTAGCGGAGAACGTCGGTCGGGTCCGCGATCGGATCGCCGAAGCGGCCCAGGGCGTCGGCCGCTCGCCCGACGAGATAGACCTGATGGCTGTCACCAAGGCCCGATCGCCCGCGGAAGTGGCGGCGGTCGTGTCCGCCGGCATAGCGCTGCTGGGCGAGAACCGCGTGCAGGAAGCGCGCGAGAAGAAGCCTCGTGTCGACGCCGATGCAACATGGCACATGATAGGCCACCTGCAGACCAACAAGATCAACCACGCGGTGGACCTGTTCGACGCGATCCAGTCGGTCGATTCGACCCGACTGGCGGAGCGATTGTCTCGACGCGCATCGGCCATGGACCGGACGATGACCGTGCTGGTGGAAGTCAACACATCGGGCGAGGCGTCGAAAAGCGGAGCGTCGCCCGATGGGGCATCGGACATCATCGGAGCCATACTGGATCTGCCCGGCCTAGGGCTTTCCGGCCTGATGACGATCGGCGCTTTCGTCGATGACGAAAGCCGTGTGCGTGCCTGTTTCGCTGCTCTGCGCGGCCTTCGGGACCGTGCCGAGACGCAGTTTGGGATCGACCTGCCCGTTCTGTCGATGGGCATGACAGGCGACTTTCCGTGGGCCGTTGCCGAAGGGGCGACCCTGGTCAGAGTCGGCACCGCACTGTTCGGGCCACGCCCTCGGGCATGACGCGATCTGACGTGACAGACGCGTTCGGGAGAGCGCGAGCGCAACAAAGGAGCAGCCGTGTTCAACTGGCGTCACTTCGTCGGAGGCTTGATCAGCCTCGTCTTGAGCCTACTCAACATCTATACGATCATAATACTTATCCGCATTGTGGCCTCGTGGCTCGGAGCGGACCCGTACAATCCGATCATGCAGATTCTTTCCCGCCTGACCGACCCGTTGTTTTCGGCCATCAGGCGGCGGCTGCCGGCAGCGATGTGGAACAGCGGGCTGGATTTCTCGCCCCTGATCGCGCTGCTCATGATACAGATCGTGAGCTTGCTGCTCGGGTCGTTCCAGTTCTGAGCGCACGTCCGCGCGGCGCTCCGGCTATCAGGTAGATGTCGGGAGATTCGTCGAAGGCAACCCGTTGGGAGAGCCAGAAATGAAACTCACTCCTCTGGATATTCGACGCAACGTATTCAGCCGTGCGTTCCGTGGCTACGAACGTGAAGAGGTCGAGAGCTTCCTTGCGATGGTGGCCGATGAAGTCGAGGAGTTGATCGGAGAGCATCGCGAGACGACTCGACGGCTTCAGGATCTGGAACGCGAGGTGGAGGAGTTTCGCAAGCTGGAGCGGACGCTCTCGGACACGCTCGTCGCCAGCCAGAAGACCTCCGACACGCTGAAAGAGACGTCGCAGCGCGAGGCCGCGGTCATCAAGCGTGAGGCGCAGGTTCGATCCGAGCAGACGCTGGACGGAGCGCGCATCGAGGCCGAGAGGCTCGTCATGGAGGCCCGCCGTCGCGCGCATGCAACGCTCGAAGAAGCCAGTGCGAGCGCACATGACGCGCTGAACGCCGCCCGCCGACAGTCGGAAGAGATGCACCGAACGTCCCGCGAGGAAGTCGTGGCGATGCAGCATCAGGTCCAGGATCTCATCGGACGGCGCGACGCGTTCCTCACCAGCCTTCGAGCGTATCTGCAGGGGCAGTCCGACGCGCTGGACATCCTCGGCTCGGCAGATACCCCCGACGTCGGTTCGCCGCCGCCAAACGAGCCGGCGACAGCGGAAGACGAGGCCGAAGCCCTTGCAGCGCTCGACCGCGAGCTGGCGGAGTTCGCATCGGTGACGGCCGGTGGCTCGACAGAGACGAGTTCATCCGACCAGGCGGTGGCACAGCCCGAAGAGACAACGGTCGAGGCTGAGATGAACGACAAGCCGATCGACGACGGGGTGGCGACATCGGCGTCGGGACCGTCGTCAGGGGCCGATGACGGAGAGGAAATCCTCCTCGACGGTGGGAACAAGCCGTCGTGACGGACGATGGCCGCTCAGAGGGTACGCGGCTGACCGTGCACGTTCAGCCGCGGGCCAGGAACGACGAGATCACCGGGTTCGACGAGATAGACAGACTGCGGGTTCGTGTGAGAGCAGCCCCGAGCGACGGGGCAGCGAACGAGGCGGTCATAGCACTGCTGGCCGCCGCGTTAGACATACCGCGCCGTCGGGTGGAACTGGAACGAGGGCACACGTCTCGGACGAAGCGAGTGATGGTCCACGGGCTTTCCGAGACGGTCGTCCGCAAGGCTATGGCCGCGGTGTCTCCATGACCCCGGCGGGACGAACGGACGCGATCCGGCATTTCGACCAGACATTGCGGACATTGGGGATGAGCGCATGAGCGAGTTGCGGACACAGATTGACGAAGCGGTCGCGGCCATACGCAAGCACACCGCCGAGACGCCCGGCGTCGCCATAGTACTCGGCACGGGGCTGGGGCAGTTGGCCGACGATATCAACGTGGATGTGGCGATCTCGTACCGAGACATCCCGCATTTTCCGCTCTCGACCGTCGAGACCCACGCGGGCAATCTGATCGTCGGAAAGCTTGGTGGCAGATCGGTAGTAGCAATGCAGGGGCGTTTTCACTACTACGAAGGCTACACGATGAAGCAGATCGCGTTCCCGGTGCGAGCTATGCGCGCTATGGGAGCCGAGACGCTTCTGGTGTCGAACGCATGCGGTGGTATGAACCCCTACATGATGCCCGGCGATATCATGATCATGGCCGATCACATTAACCTCCTCGGCGACAACCCGCTCATCGGTCCGAATGACGACGAACTCGGGCCGCGCTTCCCGGATATGTCGGAGCCTTACAGCCGGGAGTTGATCGAACTGTGCGAGCAGGTCGCGATGGAAGAGAGAATCCCGGTCAAGAAAGGCGTCTACGTCGCGGTGACAGGACCGAACCTGGAGACGGCGGCCGAGTACCGATTCTTGCGCGGAATCGGCGCCGACGTCGTGGGCATGTCGACAGTGCCGGAGAACATCGTCGCGATCCACGGCGGGATGCGCGTGCTCGGGTTGTCGGTTATCACCGACCGCTGCTGGCCGGATGCGCTGGAGCCGGCAAGCCTGAAGAAGATCATCGCGGCGGCGAACTCGGCGCAGCCAAACCTGACGAGACTGATGCGCGGCGTCGTCGAGCGGCTGTAGACGGCGAAGCTGCTGCTCTGGTGGGATTCGCGCAGACAGGAATGTCCGCGCCACCGGGGCATGGGACCTGGACGATGTAGGGTGGGGGCAGGCATGCATGGCTGCCCGAGAGAGCGTGCAGCCA
>CAZSJP010000435.1:0-4796 GCA_964606675.1 uncultured bacterium | reverse complement strand
CCGTCGGGGTCGAGGGGGCTCGCCAGGTCGCCCCAGATGACGCAGGAGGATGCTGCCTGCAGCGAGTAGTCGCCCGCCGCCGTGTCCGCGAACATAGGATCGGTGTTGATGTTGCCAGTGCCGGTGTAGACCCCTGAAGGTTGCTCGATGTCGCAGTAGGTCGCGGACGCGGGCCCCGATATCGCCTGAGGGTCGTTGTACCACACGATCGCGTTCACAATCGACACCGACGGAACGTCCTCAATCCATATCCCGCCTCCGCCGGGGCCGTTGGCGATATTGCCGGCGATCGTGCAGTGCGCGACGGTCAGGTTCGACAGCGAGGAGGCAAGCGCCAGGCCGCCGCCCCACTGGGAGCTGTTGTCAGTGAGGGTGCAGGCCCGCAATGTCAGAGTCGACTCAAGCCCGTGTAGGCCGCCGCCGCCGCTGCCGGCCGTATTGCCGGCGATAGCGCAAGATTCCAGCGTCACTTCGGCCTGATTGACGTCGACACCGCCACCACCACCCGCAGCCGTGTTGGCGCCGATGGTGCAGGCAGATATCGCCACCGTCGAGCTGCTCACTCCCAACCCGCCGCCAGGGCCGTCTGTTGTCGCGTTCTCGGAGATGGAACAACCAGCCAGTGTGACCGTCGAATTGCCCATCGCGATCCCGCCGCCGCCGCCATCGAACTGGGAGGCTGTATTACCGGTAACGACGCACGAGGTCACAGTGGCGGCTGCCCAGTCGATGGACAACCCACCGCCCCAATGTGCCTCATTGCCCGTCAGGGTGCAGTTGGTCAGCGTTGCGGTCGAGCCCTCCCCAACGAAGACTCCGCCGCCGTACTCCTGGGCAGAATTGTTGGAAACTGTACACGCTTCGATCGCCATCGTGCTGTGGCTCGAGTTGATGCCGCCGCCTCCGTGCGCGGCCGTGTTGTCGGCGAGAGTGCAGGACTCCAGCGTCGCCGTCGTGCCCTGGTCGCGTACATCCAGCCCGCCGCCAGCCTGGGTGGTCGAGTCGCCTGAGATAGTGCAGTTGGTGGCTGTGAGAACGGCGCCGCCCCATATGCTCAGGCCCCCGCCGTTGCCGCCAGCGACGTTCGAGTCGATGGCACAGTCCGTCAATGTCACTGTTGTAGAGGTCCCTGCGACGGCCATGCCACCGCCCTCTGCGGTCGCGATATTGCCTGCGACGGTGCAGTTGGCGAGGGACACCGTTGCGTCGCCAATGTCCAGCCCGCCGCCGCTCCCGGTGGCTGTGTTGCCGTCAACGTTGCAGTTGGCCAATGTCACGGTCGCATCATCCTCGATCGAAAGCCCGCCGCTGTTACCGGTGTTGCCTTGCACGATGCAGTCGGCGAGGGAAAAGGATGCGCCAACGACGCGTATGCCGCCTCCACCGTCGGATGAATTGCTTTCGATCTTGCATTCCGCCATCGTCACATTGCTGCCGGCGATTGCGAAGACCCCTCCACCGTCAGTGGCAGTGTTGTTCGCCACCGTGCAGCTTCGGATAAGCATCGTGCTGTTGCCGGCATTGATGCCGCCGCCAGCCGCCGCTGAATTGCCGTTTACGTTGCAGTTGCTAACGACAACGTTGGCGCTGAACGCGACGAGGCCGCCGCCCTCCTCCTCTGCGACATTCCCGCTTATGACGGTGTGGGCAAGCGTGAGGCGCGAATCCCTAACCGACACACCGCCCCCGTTGGTACCCCCGTCGGGGTTGTCGGCGTGCCCGTCGCTGAGGCGCGCGTAGTCGATAGCGCTCTTGCCGCCGCCGGAGATGCGGATGCCACCCCACTCGGGCGCTGTGCCCTTCAGGAAGCGGATGCTGTCGCTCTCGGTGCCGACAGCTCGCAAGACGCCCTCAACGCGGAATTGAACATCGGCGTCGAAGAGCACGTCGACGCCGGCCTCGATGGTAAGAGTGTTCGCCATGGGAACTGTGATCGTGCCCGTGACGCGGTACGGGCCGTTCGCGGCAGCCCATGTTGTCGTGGTGATGTCACCTGAGACGTTCGTCTGGGCGGATGCCCCTGAAGCCAACAGGACGGCCGCCAGAGCGAACGCGGATGGGTAGAACAACTTTCTGCCGAGCATGGCATGTATCTCCTCTTCGCGCCGCAGACGCCGAGCGTGATACCAGCGTGACACCACCTCAGCGGCGGCAACCTCCATGCCATAGAGTATAGTCTACGAGGAAGCGCAACGCCAAATATGACAATGCGATGAATAGTCGATGAAGAGGGTGCAATGTGGCGAATGTCGCGTGTCTCGCACGCACCACACGGGAGTGCGCCCCTCGCCACCATAGTCGTACACTTCAGTAGGCCAAGCGTTGCCAACCACCGAGAGGGGACTACCATGACTCGTGCCGCAGCAGCTCTGACACTCGCCGTCTGGTGCATCGTCGGATGCGCTCCAGCGCCTCAGCAGACGTCCGCGTTGCCGGCATCGAGCGCGATGCAGCGCATCGCCAGACCGGACTTCCAGCCGCGTGCGCCCATGCTCGATAGGCCATGGTCCCAGGCGAGAGGCAAGTTCACGTTCGCGATCATCGGCGACAAGACCGGTGGCGGCCCGGAGGGCTGGCCGATCTTCGACATGGCGGTCGACGAGATAAACCTGCTGCGGCCCGACTTCGCCGTGATGGTCGGCGACTTGATCCCGGGGCACACACTTGAGCGCCACGAGTGGGACGCGCAGTGGGCCGAGTTCATGGCACACGCCGGTCGGCTCGAAGTGCCGTTCCTGTTCGTGCCCGGCAACCACGACATCTCCAACCCGGAGATGTATGGGTGGTGGAAGGAGGACCGCGGCCTGACATACCACTCATTCAACTACCGCGGCTGCCACTTCCTCCTCCTCAACAGCGAGGAGGACAGGCTCGACGGCAGGGGCGAGGTGTGGGAGGCACAGCTCAGGTTCATCCGGCGCGATCTGGCGGCCAACAAAGCCGTGCGGCACACGTTCGTGTTCATGCACAAACCGATGTGGATCGACAGGCGCTACGAGTGGGACTGGCCGCGCATCGATTCGGCACTGGGCGACCGCCCGGCAACGGTCGTAGCCGGGCACTGGCACAGCCTGCAGCACGAGTGGCGCGATGGCAGACGCCACATGGTCGTAGCGGGCACCGGGGCCGGACTCTCGCCGAGCCCCGTCAAAGAGATCGGCGCGTTCCATCACTACACTCTGGTTACGGTCGATGGCGACTCGACCTACGTCGCGGTGGTGGAGCCGGGCGGACCGATGTGGCCGGAAGACGTCTCGTCCCGGAGCTTCCGCCAGGCTGCTTCCCGGGTCGTATCGGTCGACGGAGTCGCTCCTGTCGACGTTGACGCGCCGGTGGCCGTCACGGGCGCCGTAGTGAACATGCGCAACGATCTGCCCGATTCGGTGGCCGTCGCCGTCAGGCTGCCCGGTCTGGGCCTGGCCGGGTGGCGTCTGGTGAGCGGCGACACGACGAGTTCGGTTCGATTGGCACCTGGCGATCGGGCACGATCCGAGTTGGTCTTCAGCGTGCCGGCAGAGGCTCTGACAACCCCGCCCAACATCGGATGGGAAGTGCGGTACGGCGGCGAGGTCCTGCGGCGCAGAAGGAGCGTGATCCCGATCTACCCCGATTCGGTGATGGTCGTCGTGCCGGAGTGGACCGTGGTCGGCCCCTTCGATATCGGGCCGGTGTTCCGACATCTGCTCCCGGGCGACCCACAGGCCGGTCTGCCGGGCCTGTTCTCGCGTAGCGAACCGGACGACATGTACGACCTGAACGCAACGTTCGTCGAGTCGGGCATCTCTCTGAGATGGCAGAAGGCGCGCCCGCAGTCCGGCGGTAGGCTCAACTTCAACGCGGTGATGGGCACCAAAGACAACGTGCTCGCCTACGCGCTGTGCGGCGTCTACAGCCCGCGTGCCATGACGGTGCACGCCCAACTGCAGGCGGACAACTTCGCGCAGATAGTCGTGAACGGCGTGCTGCTCGAAGACGGGCAGGTGTACGGCCGCCCGTGGAAGACGCTGCTCGCTCGGCTGCCGTTGGAAGTAGGCTGGAACACCGTGGTCGTGAAACTCGTCAACAACAGTGGAGACTGGGGGTTCAGGTTCAGATTGGCCGACACCGGGCGCAACCTCCGATTCGCACCGAGCCCTCCCCGATAGCCCCCGGCGCCAGCGCGCTCGCCCTGGGTCCACTCGGCATTGCGGAGGAATAGTCTTACATTAGAGGTTGCGTCGCCCGTACGGTGACAGTGGCCGCCAACGGCGCGAATAGGCGTGCCGCGGGATCGAAAGGAGCATGAGTGACCGATCAACCCCCGATGGACAACTTCGAGGCCGCCGCGAAACGGCTCGAAGAGATCGTCAGCGCGCTGGACGACCACACGCTGCCGCTGGACCAGGCGCTGTCCCTGTTCGAAGAGGGCATCGGCGTCTCACGGAAGTGCGCGGAACTGCTCGATGCGGCCCGCACGCGTGTCGAGAAACTCGTCGAGCAGACGCCGGGCGTGTTCAGCCTCGAGGCGTTCGACGAGGCCGGTGGGGAAGACGCTTCCGACGACGGGTAGGGCCGAGATCCGGTCAAACCACACTTGGTCGGTCCGAATCACAAACTACCAGGATTGATAGGGCATGTCGGGTATACTTGACAATATAGATAGTCCGGACGATCTGAAGGGTCTGCCCTCGGATCAGCTCGAGCCGCTGGCCGAAGAGATACGCGCACGTATCCTCGACGTCATCTCGAAGAGCGCGGGCCACTTCGCACCCAGCCTCGGCGTCGTGGAGCTAACTCTCGCGCTGCACCGCGTGTAC
>CAZSJP010000434.1:0-4800 GCA_964606675.1 uncultured bacterium | reverse complement strand
AATGCAAACGCTACGACTCACCGAGGACAACGTCCTGACATTGCACACCTAGACGACCAAGGCTCAGCCACAACGGGTACGACCTGGACTATGCGCGCGACGGCACTTGCGGAACCATGACGTTCGACGCACCACGCACGTGGGCCTTGTTGGAGGGACTCAGAACCAACGGCGTCCTCCGGGTCGGCAAGGTTCTGGTCGAGCCTTACATCAAGCCATGGCTGCTCAAAGAGGGGCGACGGCAAGGCGCTTCGCGGGCGGCGATGCGATGGGCGCAGAGGACCATACGTTACGCCGGGCCGAACGCCGGCGATCACAAGGATCACTTCCACGTAGCGTTCCTGCGACCTTAGCATGGCAGGCTTGTTCCGCGGAATCTAATTGTGCACATTAGCTATCGTGGAACGGCTTCGTCGCCGGATCGAGAACCGTGAAGCCGGCAACAAGGGAGGGCAGGGGACGCGGATGGCTGACGACAAGCAGGAAGCGGATCTCTGCCGTAAATGGGGAGACGAAGCCCGGAAGGCGGGCGACGCCGACAGAGCCGTAACCTTCTACGACAAGGCGTTGACGCTCAACCCGGACCTCGCCGCTGTCTACCTGGATCGTGCCGACGCGAAGCGCCGCGCGGGCGACGTCGACGGCGCCATCGCAGACTACGACAGTGCGCTTGGACACGACCCGGATCTGCCGTCACCAGACGCGGATAGCGCCAACGCGAGGAAAGCGGCCGGCGGATCGGAGGACCAGGATCGTGCGTTCCATATCGCCTCAGCTCTCGCCGCGGCGTACCTCGATCGTGCGAGTGCGAAACACAACGCCCGCAAGAGCGTAGCCGCGCTCGAAGACTTCGATAGGGCGATTGAGATCGACCCGGAACTCCCCGACGCACACTACAGCCGGGCGGTGGTTCGCGCCGTCGTCGGTGACAGCGCCGGTGCGGAAGCCGACTACCGAGTGGCGATTCGGCAGAACCCGAAGGACGTCGATGCCTACTTCAACCGGGGCACGCTGAGGCTGGACAAGCGACGGTACAAGCGCGCGATCGCCGACTTCGACCAAGCGCTGCTCCTTACACCGGACGACTACACGATACTGGTCAACCGAGCCAAGGCCAGAGACGGTCGCAAGAACTACGCCGGAGCAATCGCCGACTGCGACGAGGCCATCAGGCTCAACCCCGATCAGTCGATCGCCTATCTGAACCGCGGCGCTCTGAAAGAGAAACTGAAGGACCGCGAAGGTGCGATCGAGGACTATACCGAAGCGACGGTGCGCGACCCGAATGACGGCGCGGCATTCTACCACAGGGCGATCGCGAGAATCGCCGATGGCGTGGACGAGAAGGACGTCATGGACGACATAGAGCAAGCCGCGCGGCTCGACTTCCAACCAGCGTTCAGCCACATGAGACGAAGTGACAAGTGGAAGAAGTGGTGAGCCGGCGATAGGCTCACGTGGTCTCCGTTCGGTGCGCGACTGCCGGAACCTGACCGATTAGCAGAGCAAGAGCCGACGCCCAGCCGTATCAGCGCACGGAGCCAATCGCATGAGGAGTCGACAGATGACAGCGGAAACCACTGCGGGTGCCCAACCTGGGGATACAGTCTTCGTGATAATGCCTTACAGGGACCCGTTCCTACACGTCTACGAGGCGGCTATTCGTCCGGCGATAGAAAGGGCAGAGCTGATCAGCGTGATCTCGCGTGAAGACCTCGGGCCCGGCCACGTGATGGAAAGGGTCGAGGAATCCATCGACGCGAGCGCGTTGTGTATCGCCGATCTCACTGGGAACAACCTGAATGTCTCCTACGAGATCGGGATGGCTCACAGCAAACGCAAACCCGTCATACTCATCACGCAGGGGGAGCTAGACGACATCTTCTTCGACATCCGGCACTACCGTATCGTCAGGTACACAGCGGACGAAGCCGGGCTTGAGAAACTGCGAGATGACCTTGGCCGAGCACTTAGCGATGCGCAGGACTTCCCTGAGCCTCCGACAGAGCTGCTGCACGATATGCTCGTGCCTGATAGCCTCGCAGGCGGGTCGGCCCCGTTCGTGGTCGCCAGCAGCCCACTTTCCTACCGAACGGCGTTCCGTACTCGTGGTGGATGGCGCGACCGCCCATTGGGAACGTATTCCGACCACATAGGGATCCGCGGGCTTATGCAGGCGTTCGGCCTGATATTCGGGTTGGACAGGCTGCCGGAACTACTCGACCCCGATGACTTCGACGAAGACGCGCTGCTGGAAACGTCGAGCCATCTCTACTCGATCGGCAGCCCGAAATCCAACGACCTAACCGGCATCATGATGAGCCGATTCTTCGAGAATCGAGATACTCGCTGGGGCTTCCGCGTCGACCCGGTGACAACCACGGACCTACGCAATCCATCGGTCAGTCTGTGGCTGAACGAGGGTCCATACGTACCCCCGAGTCCACCGGTCGGCGGCCGTCTCGAATGGGACATCGGGCTGGTTGTCCGGGGGCCGCACCCGACGGATGCGGGCTGCATGTTCATGGCACT
Organism: uncultured bacterium; assembly: GCA_964606675.1. GTDB lineage: Bacteria > Latescibacterota > MWCZ01 > MWCZ01 > MWCZ01 > CAZSJP01. The sequence continues at coordinate 2,268 of CAZSJP010000434.1, read as the reverse complement.
GGCTGGGAGGACCTCCCGCGGTACCGAAGCAAGCTGCTTGGCCGCAACCGACCCGGTCTGCTTACAGCGCCTCAGCCGGGAGCTTCAACTGGCGAACATCGACCTGAACAACCATCGGACTGCCTTCTGCGCCGTCGTCAGCGTGCGTGCCGAGAATGGGGACCGCCGCCTCGGGCCGGACAAGCAGACGTTCAAAGTGGAGACGGTCTCGACTGTATGATCCGCGCGCGTCTCCGGCCGGGCCCCCGCTTCAGAACTTCGCCGCCCACTCCGCGTTGGCGCGGTCTAGTTCGTCTTTCGTGCCGATGTCGATCCAACTGCCCGTGAATCCGTATCCGGCAAGCTCGGTGCGCCCCAGGAGCCACTCGATGAAGCTGCCGGCCTTGTCGGGGTCGTTCCCTTCGTCCAGGAAGCGCCTCAGGAGATCGATATCCTGCCGCCGGAGTAGGTAGCACAGTATGCCCACCATGGTAGTCTGCGGCTCGGCGGGTTTCTCGACGAACGAAACCACCCGGCCGTTCTCGATGCGCGCCTCGCTGTAGAGCGAGACCAGATCGTATCGCCCCACGTCGTAGCAGCCGAGGGCCGGGCGGTCCTGCCGGCGCTGATGATCGACGAACGGGCGTAGGCTGAAGTCGAACAGGTTGTCTCCGCCGATGACGAGGACGTCGTCGTCCACGCCTCCGAACTCTATGGCGTAGCGAATGTCGCCCACCGCGCCCAGCCGGTCGTCGTTGCTCGTCGTGCCGTCATTAACGGGTATGACCGGGAATCGGCGTCGGCTGTCTTTGAGCCAATCGAGGTAGTCGCGATAGAACTTCTCATTCGTAACGACATATGCGCGCCGCACTTCCTCGACTTCCTCAATGCGGTTCAACACGTAGTCGATCATCGGTCTGCCGGCCACCGGCAAGAGCGGTTTCGATATCTCCAACGTAACCGGCCAAAGCCGCGTCGCGTAGCCGCCGGCAAGTATCACCGCATCCATTCACGTCCTCCATTCGAGCCTCTTGTCTGCTCCAAAGAACGCCCCTTCGGGGCCGACTCGCAAACGCCGTAGTGCCCTCTGGGCACTCTAGGAGATCCCTGCGGATTCTCGGCGGGGGCAGGGCGAAATCAGGAAACCGCCTGCACTGATGGCACGAGCAATGCCAGAGGCGCAGCAGCACCGGGAGTTCTGCATCTTCGGCGGAGCCGAACAGGCGGAACTCCTGCACGTCCTCGAAGCGGACGCCGTCGTCGGTCCCCTTCCCGCACCGTGGCCGACACGCTAGCTTATGCATTCGGCCTATTTTGTGCGGCGGCGGCATGGCCACGAACGGCCGGCTGGCGGCAAGGAGGAGAGCGAAGCATGAACGACGGACTGATGGCTCAGCTCTCACGCACCGACTGCGGGCTCGATCCGCTCCCCCAACTGCTGGAGTGGATGAGCGCGGCGGGCAAAGCGCACAAGCTGATGGACTACGCGCTCGACCTCATTGTCGTGCACCCAGTGAAGGAGTATGCGGGCACGCTGATGAGGATATGCTACAGCCGTATGGACGACGTGTCGATACGACGCACCGCGCGCGACATCCACCAGTGTTTCGCCGCTCTGGATGAGCCGGACGACGAGCGGATCGCCACGCTGACAGCCCTGAGCCGAGACGTCGTCGAGTTCTTCGAGCAACACGGCGGCACCGGAAGCTCGTTCAGGTTCGACGAAATAGACGACTACATTCAGCTCAAGAAGGACCTGGAGCGACTCCACGACGCGCTGGCGAGGCTGATTCTGGACGCGTAGTGCCCTACGGGCACTTTGGGAGATTCCTGCTCGGCTGCGCCGAGCCTGGAATCTCCACGGAGCTAGGTTGCAGTGGGTGCGTAGGGCGCCCCTACATGGAGTCGATGCGGGGCGAGCACTTGCGGCAAGCGACCGCCGGTAGTACGATACCTGTCACCATGAGGAGGATTTCGGTTACCGCCACGAGAGGGACGGCATCGTGAATCTGGTACGGCCGACGCACAAGCCGATCAAGGACTACCACGCGCGTCTCAAGGAATACCGCGAGCACGGCGTCGAACACGAGGGCGCTGTGAGCACCGCGTTCTTGAACCTGCTCGACGCGACGCATCCGAGAGGTTGGGCGTTCACGCCGCAGGAGACGCTCCACGTCGGCGGCAGGACCATCCGGCCGGACGGTACGGTCCGCGACGAGTGGAACCAGCAGCGTGGCCACTGGGAGGCCAAGGACGAACACGACGACCTCGACGCCGAGATTGAGGACA
>CAZSJP010000433.1:0-4806 GCA_964606675.1 uncultured bacterium | reverse complement strand
CGAGTTCTTCGGCATGGCCGTTATGCCCGCCTTGTTCACGCCGTGGCTCGTCATGATCCTGCCGGCGGGTGCGTTCCTTACGCTCGGCCTGGCGCTTGGTCTGATTCGCCACTTCACGGGCCAGGAGGCGTCGTGATGGAACTCATATTGCTCTTCATCGGCGCGGCCGTGATCAACAACTTCGTGCTCACGTATTTCCTGGGTATTTGTCCGTTCATCGGCGTCAGCGGCAAGCTGGATACCGCCACGAGCATGGGCATCGCCGTGACGTTCGTCATGACGCTTACCACCGCCATCATATGGCCGATCAACAACTTCTTGCTCATCCCGTTCGGCCTGCCGTTCCTCAAGTACGTTGCGTTCATATTGGTGATAGCGTCGGCGGTGCAGCTTGTCGAGATGTTCATCCGCAAAGTGAGCCAGCCGCTCTATCTGGCGCTCGGGATATTCTTGCCGCTCATCACCACCAACTGCGCGATTCTGGGGTTGGCGCTGTTCGCCGACCTTCGCGGCTACGGGTACCTCCAGTCGCTGGTGTTCGCTCTCGGGGCCGGGGTGGGCTTCACGTTGGCCCTGGTGCTGATGGCCGGGATACGCGAAGAGCTTGAGCTAGCCGAGATCCCCCGCGCGCTTCGAGGCCCAGGCATAACGCTGATCGTCGCCGGGCTGATGGCGCTGGCATTCATGGGATTCGCCGGGCTCGGCGGATAGACGCAAGAAAGAGGCTTCATGCCGGACCTACATCCGCTCTCTGTCCACGTGCCCATCGCGCTGCTTCTGATCGTTCCTGTTCTGGATATCCTGGGCCTGATGCGCGGGCAGGAAAGCTATCACAAAGCGTCCATGGCGGCCCTCGCGGTGGCCGTGCTTGTCGCGGCGGGGTGTGTGGCGAGCGGATTGGCTGCGGTCTACGGCATCTCGCTCGTCGGCCCGCCACTCGACCTGATGTTCACGCATCTCGGCCTCGGCGCCGGCCTGTTCGTGCTGGCCACGGCAGTGATGGTCGTCCGCTGGAAGATGCGCGAGCGTGCGCCCGGTGGAGTCCACCTGCTGGCGGCGGCTGAGTTGGTCGTCTTCTGGGCGCTCGTCGTGGCGACGGGCCACACCGGCGGGAAGATGGTATACACGTACGGCGTCGGCACCGAGTTGAGCGCGCCGAATATGGGGGACTACGCCAACATAGAGATCGCCGAGGTCGATTTGACGGGCATCGGCGACGGAGTGTACAGCGGCGACGTGGTCTTCGACGGCTTCGAGTACCGCGTCGAGGTGACCCTCGCCGATGACGCGATAGCACGGGTTGCGGTGACCGACAACCGCAGCACTTCGTACGCGCAAGTCGCCGAGCGGGGGGTCATCCCGAAGATCGTCGCACAGCAGAAACCGGGCGTGGACGCTGTCAGCGGAGCGACCGCGACCAGCAAAGCGCTGATGAAGGCCGTCGAGCGCGCACTGGTCGCCGCGCGGCGCGACCGCGTTGCAAACCGACAAACGGACTGAGGATATGCGGAACGTTATCCATTCGCTCTTGCGTGTGCTGACCTGGCTTGCGATCCTGGCCGCCGTGGCAACGCTGATCCCCAACTCTTCGGCGAGCAAATACTGCATGCTCGGCTACGCGGCTCTGTGCAGCGCGGTGCCGCTGAGCACGTTCATATTGCTCCTCGCGGCCGGAGCGCTTCACGCTGTCAACACCTCGAAGTTCGGCAGCAAGGCCGATGCAAAGGCGCGCACTAACGCATGAACAACTTACCGTGTGGAGTCTGAAAGCATGGAACTTGTGTTGATATCCGTCATCGGGCTGGGGCTGCTTGCCGCGGCGCTTGCGACGACGCTCGGCGTGGCGGACCGGTACCTGAGCGTCGAGTCCGACCCGCGCGTCGAGGAGATAGTCGAGGCGCTCCCGGGAACCAACTGCGGCGGATGCGGGCATCCCGGATGCAGAGCGTACGCCGAAGCCGTCGCCAAGAGCGACGATACACCGGACAAATGCAAGCCCGGCGGTGCCGACGTCGCGGCCGACCTGGGCGAGATCATGGGCGTCGAGATCGGGCAGATCGTCAAGGAAGTGGCGATGATCCACTGCCACGCAGGCGCCGACATACGCAAAGTTCGCGCCGAGTACCACGGGCCGCGTTCGTGCAAGACGGCCGACTTGGTCGGTGGTCACACCGAGTGCCAATGGGGGTGCCTCGGCCTCGACGACTGCGAGAGAGCATGCACGTTCGGCGCGATGGAGATGGTCAACGGCCTGCCGGTTGTCGATGCGGAGCTCTGCACCGCGTGTGGGCAATGCGTTCGCGCCTGCCCGCGCGACATCATCAGCTTGCAGCCGATGGACCCGGCGCACGGGATCGTGTACGTGGCGTGCAAGTCGGAAGACAAAGGGCCGCTCTCGAAGAAGAACTGCGACGTCGGATGCATCGGCTGCGGCATATGCAACCGCCGAAGCCCGAACGAGCTGTTCACGATCGGCAACTTCCTCGCGTCGGGCGTTTCGGAGAAGATCATGCAGCACGAGGCCGAAGCGGAATACTTGATGGAACAATGCCCTCGCTCGTGCATCTTGCGGCGCTATCAGACCGTCGAGATCGAAGCGGAGGTCGCCGATGAAGCCTGATCGCGAGTCCGTTGAGGCGGCCTCGGCGCGTTCGGACGCGACCGGCACCGGTACCGTGCTCGGCGTCTCGCGAGGAATCGCGACGATCCGCATCGATTCGGACGATGAGTGCGCGACGTGCAACCACAAGAACGGATGCCACAGCGCGGTCGAAGGGCCGACGGTGCGGTGGCCAGCCGGAGACGCGGAAGGCCTCACGGTCGGCCAGCGTGTTCGGATCGCTCAAGGGCGGCCTCCGAGAACGCTCACGGCGTCGTTGGTGTACGTGCTCCCGTTGCTGACGCTGATGTTCGGTGCGTACGCCGGCAGCGTGCGCGGAGGCGACGCAGGGGCCGTGATGGGTGCCGCGGTCGGGCTGCTTGTGGGTGCGCTGGTCGTGGGCACGATGGCGCGGTTCGGAACGGCGCGAGGATGGTGGAGCTTCAGCGTGGCGGCCGCGCCGCAGGCTGACGACCACGGCTTGATCGAACTGCCTCGACCCGGTGCGGGCCGATGACAGACCGAACGGCGGCCGCGGACGGCCTCGTCGAGATGGCGCTCGAATTGGGCGCGACGCGTGCGTCGGCAGCTGACGCCGAAGGGATACGAGTGTACCCCGAGGTGCGCGGGCTATGCAAGCAGAACAGTTGCGGCGCCTACGGCACGAACCTGATGTGCCCACCTCACGTCGGCCCGCTCTCGGAACTGGAGGCGGCGCTGCACAAGTTCGAGTCCGGTCTCCTCATCCAGACCATCGTCGACCTCGACGGACCGTTCGACGTCGAGGGCATGGATGCAGGCGGCGCGAGCCATCGGAAGACCGTCCACGCGCTTGCTCGGCGCATGCGATCCGAATTGGGGGTGGCGAACGTGCTGCCGCTCGGCGCCGGCCCATGCACCGCCTGCAAGAAATGCGCGATTGCAGACGACCTACCGTGCCCGTTCCCCGAGCGGTCCATCTCGTCGTTGGAGGCGTACGGGATGAACGTCAAGCAGGTCGTGGAAAAGTGGGGGCTCGAGTATTCCGCTGGGGCCAACACCGTGTCGTACGTCGCGTTGTTCCTCTACAACGGCGCATGACGACGGTCGCGGGGCCTGCGAGGACGCTCCAGCGTCGAGATAGGCGGCCAGAACTGCGCGGCCGAGTTGACGGTGAAGCGCTGGAAGTCGAGCAGCGTCGCGAAGTCGTCCACCGTCAGCCACGGTAGGCCGGACGTATCCGGCGGGAGGAAGTCGACCAGTTTCCGCCTCACCGGCGGGACGATGTTCCATGCCTCGATAGTCAGCATCGGCAACCGCCCCGCGATAATGCCTACTGAATCGACCCACCCGGCGAAGATGTACCAGTTGTCGCCTTCAAGGACGTGCTCCCGCACATTCGAGGGCGGACGCACTCCGTCGATGGTTACGTCCATCCATTCGCCGTTGCGATATATCTGCCAGTTCAAGGCCAGGTCGTCGATGGAGCGGGCGATCCAGTAGTCCGGGCTCTGCTTCATCCTCATATCGCAGCCGGCGGACACGAGGGCGCACGCTGCCGCGACCAGCACCGCGATGCATGCAACGGAACGGGCCTGCGACCGAGTCGGCAGCCGGTCAGTAGCTGACAAGGCTGACAACGTCGTACCCATCCAATTGCTTGCGCCCATCCAGGAACTCCAATTCGACCACGAAGGCGCAGGCCACTACGTTCGCGCCGGCGCGTTCGATTAGCCGGCACGAAGCGGCTGCTGTGCCGCCGGTGGCCAGCAGATCGTCCACGAGGAGTATGTTCTCGCCCGGTCGGACGGCGTCCTCGTGCATCTCGATCGCGTTGGTTCCGTATTCGAGCGTGTATTCCTCCCTGATCGAAGCCGCTGGAAGCTTTCCGGGCTTGCGTATCGGCACGAAGCCGACGCCGAGATTCAGCGCCAACGGCGTTCCGAATATGAAACCGCGCGATTCAACCCCTGCGATCCGGTCGATCTCGTAGGAGACCACTTCGCCGGCCAGCATCGACACGCTGGCGGCGAACGCGTCCGGGTCGCCGAGTAGCGGCGTGATGTCGCGGAACAGTATGCCGGGTTGGGGGAAATCGGGAACGTCGCGGATGTAGTCTTTCAGATCGATCATCGCCTTACCTCGAAAGTGGGATCGTGACGTGGGGAGATCCAGTCGACTGACGCCGATTCTACGTGCCCGAACCTGGGACCGGCCTCAATCTCGCG
>CAZSJP010000432.1:0-4823 GCA_964606675.1 uncultured bacterium | reverse complement strand
CACAAGTGACACATATAAAAAAGGCGAATCTAGGCAGTTCTGAGGCTCAACCGTGCATCTGCAGTGCGGTGTTGATATGCCAACAGGAGGCCCACTTCAGCACGAATCAAGAGCGACCGAAGGACCCCGCAGAACCACACATTCCATCTGGAATGTTAGCAAATGTTACCATTCTGCAAACTGGATCGAAGTGGAATCGCTGGGCGAGATTGTACATCCTGCCCAGTTCTACATAGTGAGAAATAGTAAGATTGCGCAGGATGGTGCATAGTCCTAAGAGCATGACAAAAAGTGACATTTCGCAGGCTAGCACGAACCAGAGACTTAGCAAAACTAAGCATCCTGTACGGCCTGACATGTTGACAAATGTTGACATCTCGCAGCGAATTGCATGGTTCTGGGAATATGGGAGACGATGGAGTTCTGCAGATCGAGTCGAAGTGAAGAACTTAATGGATCTTAACATTCTGCTCGGCCTGAAATGTCGAGAAATGTTGAGATCCGTGCTGGTGAGAACGGGCCACGAGAACCTAAGAAAACCTAAAATCGGGACGGGGCATCATGACACGGGCAGGAGTGTGCGACTTGGGATGACTCTGGACCCTCGATAGGAGAGCCCGTTGCATTGACACCACGCTCGGATCGCTGCATACTACGAATACACAGGGATCGCACGAGGAGACTCGGCACGCTGGATGCATGTAAGTTGTTGATAATACGGTGGCTTACGACTGAAACTCCCTGTGTCCCCAGTTCAACTCTGGGGGGCGCCACCATCCTTAACCTTGTTACCTCCCTGGTTTTACGTTCCTCTCCCAACACCCCCGCCCAAGGCCCAATGCCCTCCGTGGCACACTAATGGCACACTCAGCCACAACAATCCAGAGCAATCCTGGCAACTCCACCAGACTCTCGCGACCCAATGTACAGTCGATCCGACTGAGTCCTGACCCGTCTGTGCGTGCCCTTCCTGAGACTGATGACGCAGCGAGTACCTACCTACCCAATACCGCTCTCCCAAATCCCCGAGAGCTGCCCCGAGATTGTTGCGGCTTGTTGTGAAATACGCTGCACTAACGTAGTTTCCTGTGACATTGGCACGGAAGCCCATCTGTGAGTGACCAGGATCAGTGGTACAGAAGGTACAGGACCCCCTCGGAGAGTGGAGCGAGCCGTACATGGCAACCTTCCGCAAGCGGGTTGACGGCAAAGGGAGAACTCGCATCGAGGCCATAGTGCGCCGCAAAGGCCAGCGGCGTCTAAGTCAAACTTTCGGTACTCAGACGCACGCCACGAAATGGGCCAACCGCACCGAGGCAGACATCGAGGCGGGCCGCAGCACTGGAATCGTGGCCGCACGAAAGCACACGGTTTCGGAGATGATCGACCGCTATGTCGAGCACGTGATACCGACGAAGGCGACCGGGACTCAGGAGAAGCAGCGTCACCACCTGGCGTGGTGGAAGCAGCGGATCGGGCACACTCTCCTCGCGGATGTCGCACCCGACATGATCGCGCAGGCACGGGATGAGCTTGGCTCAGAGACCACTCGCCGGGGCAGACAACGCGCGCCAAGCACGGTCAACCGCTACATGGCGGCTCTCAGCCACTGTTTCACAGTCGCGGTGCAAGACTGGGCCTGGGTTGAGGACAACCCGATGCGCAAAGTGCGGAAGCTGCGTGAGCCTCCCGGCCGCGACCGTTTCCTGCAGGAAGATGAGCTTGAACGACTTCTGCAGGCCTGCCGTAATAGTAAGGACCCATACCTGCACATGATAGTTGTCCTTGCCGTCAGCACAGGAATGCGCCGCGACGAAATCATGAGTCTGACGTGGGATCGGGTGAACCTGCCGGCTGGAATCATCGTGCTCCGGCCGGATGATACCAAGACCCAGACCGCCCGCGATGTGCCGATAGAGGGCCTGGCTCTAGGGGAGCTTCAGCAGCTCTGGGGGACTCGTCGCACGGACACTGACCTCTTGTTTCCATCGCCCCGCCACCCCGTGAAGGAACCAAAGCCAATCGACATCCAGACCGCGTGGTTGGCTGCGCTAAGGCGCGCCAGCGTGAACGACTTCTGCTTCCACGATCTGCGACACACCTTCGCCTCCTACATGCTCATGGGTGGCGCCGCAGAAGCAACGACACGCAAGGTGCTGGGTCACAAGAGCGCGGCGATGACGCAGAGGTATTCGCATCTGACGGACGCGTACACCAGGCAGGCCGTGGCCAAAATGAACGAGGCAGTCTTCGGGGCACGGGAGGCAAACGGCGGGGGTAGCCATGGACACGAGGACGCCGCTTGAAGGATGGGTCACCCTCCTGTCAGATGGGCGTCACGACGAGGCCTGGGACGCGTATAGGTCTGAGGAGAGTCTGACGGACGGGAACTGGGATATCCTGCTGGATATGGACAGCTGGGAACTCATGGCCGCGGTTGGATTCTGCATGGGCGTCAAGCACATCGACCCGAAGGCCCTGGGGATCAGACACTGCAAGAGGCAGGTCGATCTCATCGAATTGATGATGAGATCCGCGAGGCGCAGCGGCGATCTGCCCATATACAAGGATGCTCATGGGAGTCAGTTGTACGTGAGACCGCCCGAGTTCGTCAAGTGGTGGAGCACGAAGAACACTCTCCCGGATATGCCGGACGCCGTTCGGCGATGGTTTCGCCGTGGAGAAGCCATCGCCGGAAGTAGTGTGGCACAGGGGAAGCCCGACGATGTGCCCGAGTTGCGCGCCAGGAGCCCCAATAAGCGAACCAATACGAACGCCGAGCGAGCTGTAGAGGTGCTCCGCCTGGTGATCTACTTCGTCTGCCACCACGAAGGGAAATGCGTGGTGAACGGGAAGCTCAAGGCCGGGAGAATCGCCGCGCACATCTCGCGTCAGCCCCAAGAGTTCTGCCTGCCAGACGAAGAAGTCAATTACTACGGGGCTAAGCATCTTGCCGCCATGCTGCGCGACTGGATATGTTTGGGCCCAGCGAGACGGCCACGGTCCAGGCGCTACAACAACAGATTCGACGCCGTGAGGCGCGAGTATCTGCATGGCAGCGTTGTATGGTGTATCGCCGACTCCATCGACCAAGCCATAGAGAGTGAAGCTCTCAATGTCGACTGGATCGTCGACCATATCGACAGGAACTACGAGATGATCTGGCCGGACCGGCGCTACGAGCGATTCCCCCGTGGGGAGGAGGTGACGATCCTCAAGGATCTGAACAAATGGATCCGATCCGGCTAGCGCACGGCACCCCTCACCACTGGGAAACCCGTGCAGATTCTACGCGGGTGAGCAGGGCACCGCCCTGTCCAGGTCGCAACGTGAGACAGCGCGAACTGCCGCTGCACGGGGCGCCGCCGCAGCATCATTCCGCTGGATGACCCACCTAGCTCAACCCGCCTAGTTACACAAGCTCCCAGACCAACTACACGGCGTTTACATGATATTGGCCGCGTGTTTAGTTTGCCCGCAGTTACACGCACCCAATCACTGTGGGCTGGGGCGAGCCATCGTCCCAGCACGTGGCACAAGGAGTCAAACATGTGCGCCGACAAATCTAATTCACAACCGCCTGCCAGCACCCCCCGCCTCTTACCGATCCCGGATTGGCCAGCGCACTTCGAGTGGCCATCCATCGCCGGGCTCAGGAACATTCGGTTCTATCGCGCGACAAATGGCTTCGAGGACGCTTTCGTGAAGATTGGCGGGAGGGTGCTTGTCAATGTGGACGCGTTCTTCGCAGCGGTCGCGCGGATGAATCACGATTCGAGTGGCAAGTGACCGCGCAGCGGCTCAAAGCGGCCGTGGCCCCAGACGCTTTCTACCGAGTCGAGGTGCCCTCGATGCCTCGGCCCAGGAGCAATGCAGGCTGGACCGACGGTGGGCTCTGCCCATTTCACGACGACAAGCACAGAGGCAACTTCCGCGTCAATCTAGACTCGGGCGCGTTCAGGTGTTTCTCGTGCGGCGCGAAGGGCGGGGACATCATCTCGTTCGCCCAACTCCGCCACGAGGCCGGCTTCGGACAGGCGCTTCGCATGCTGCAGGAAGCATGGGGGGTGGCGCCGTGAAACGCCCGAACGGAGTACCATCGGCCTGGAAGGGCAAGCGCTTCCGCTGGGCTTGGGCGTACCACGACCGCGATGGCTATATCGCAGGGCATACGGTGCGCTTCGACGATGGGGCGGACAAGGACGTTGTCCCCTACTTCAGGCGGAGAGGAAAGGGATGGGAGTATGGGGCGCCGCCGTCTCCACGCCCCTTGTTCGGGCTGGATTCGCTGCAGAACATGCGCGACGGTGCGCCTGTCTTCGTCGAGGAGGGCGAGAAGCCTACTGCCGCCATGCATTCCCTCGGACTGCCCGCCGTGACGTCGCTGGGGGGCAGCGAGGCGGCGCAGCAGAGCGATTGGACGCCGCTTCAACAGTTCGATCGCATCTACCTCTGCCCTGACAACGACGAGGCCGGGGAGAGGTACATGCGGGACGTCGCGTCGATTCTCGCCGTTCTGCCAGGAGACAGGACCATCCTCATCTGCCGCTTCCCTGGGTTGCCACCCAAAGGCGATGTCGTCGAACTCCTCGAAGGGATGGCGTGTGAGCCGTGGGATGGGCTCGGTCCGATCCCGCGGGAGCCAGGAGCCGATCTCGACGAGCAGATCATCGAGATCGTCGAGGGGCTGGCCGAAGACGTTCCCAATGACTGGTGCTGCCCTGATGCGGAGAGCGAGGAGGAGTGGGAGCCTCCTGTTCCGTTGGAGGCCACGTGCGTGCCGCCCTGGCCGGACAGAGTCTTCCCCGATCCCATTCAGGAGT
>CAZSJP010000431.1:0-4823 GCA_964606675.1 uncultured bacterium | reverse complement strand
GATGACCCGCGTGTCCAAGGTCGAGACCGCCGGCACATTGCTCTATATGGCGCCCGAACTACTCCAGGGCGAACGAGGCACTCCCGCGACGGATCAGTACGCCCTCGGCTGCACGTTCTACGAGCTACTGACCGGCGAGCCTCCGTTCCCACGCGGCGATGTGACGTTCCAGCACATCAACAAGCCGCCCAAACCGATCCCCGACGTCCCCGACCACATCAACGCTGCCATCGCTCGATCCCTCGCCAAAGACCCCGACGACCGATGGCCCGACGTCCAGACCCTCGGCAAGGCGTTGCGGGGAGAGGTCGCGGCGGAAGAAACACCCCCCGGAGATTCCGAAGGAATCTCCCAAGGCGGCCCGGCGATTTGGGCCGCTATGGCCGCCACGCTCATCCTCGCTGCCGGCGCCGTATGGTTCCTGACGCGCCCCACCGAATTCGGCTCTCTCTACATCGAGTCAGAACCGCCCGGCGCCACCGTCTACCTCGACGGCGACAGTGTCGGCACGACGCCCGCCGACCTGGAGGCCGTTGCTGCCGGCGACCGCGAGGTACGCCTCGCTCTCGACACGTACTCCGACCTCGACACCACGCTCCGGGTCCGCAGGAACGCGCTCCTGAAGACCGGCGCGTTCACTCTCGGACGCGAAACCGCGCAACTGACCATCCGCTCTGACCCGCCGGGAGCTGAGGTTTGGCTCGATGGCCGCAAGCAGGACGGCACGACGCCGCTTCACATCGACAGCGTGCTGACGGGCGGGCACACGGTCAAACTCGTCAAGCCAGAGTACTCAGAGCAGACGTATCCCGTCCGCTTAGCGGCCCCTACGACCAGCGTTCGCCTCAAGATGGAACCGGGGATCAAGTTCCGACGCAAGTGGGTCACGCAGGCACACAAGGACAGCGTGTTGCAGGCTGAGCGCGACGCCGAGGCGGCACGAACACGCGACCTGAAGCGCCAGATCGCAAGCGCCATCTCGTCGCACGACTACGCCGCCGCCGACCGGCACGTTGCAGCGCTGCGTGGCGTGGACGCGAACGAGGCCGGTTTGGAGGGGCGGCGCGTGCGGCAGGCGAAGGCGGAGCGCACCAGCGCCCTCCCAGGCCTGCTCAGAGCCGCATGGCAGGCGGGCGACAGACCCAAAACGCGAAATGCCGCCGGCGAATTGAGGCACCTCGAACCCCGCCACCAAGCCCTCGCCCGGTACCAACACCTACCCGGCCAACTCATGCGCACTATGGCGGGGCATGCGGATGGTGTCTTGAGCGTAGCCGTCAGCCCCGATGGGCAATACATCGTCTCGGGGAGTCATGACAAGACCGTCAAGCTGTGGCGTAGTCTGACCCCGTAGCCACCCCCCCTCCCATTTCCCCCCTACCCCTCCTCTGCGTACCAATAGCTACCGGCCTGTCCACCATCGTCGGCAGTCCGAACCGAGTCACCGAGGGAGCAAAGCCGCAGGGGGCGGCTACTTGCGTGCGTACCGCGCATGACGTCCAACCATCCCGGAGCCATGCATGAACAACCACAGCGAGATAGCCAGCTTCATCTGGTCCGTCGCGCACCTAATCCGGGGAACCCTCTAACGCGCCAAGCACCGGGACAACATCATCCCCGGTCGATGCGACCCACCACCCCCATACCTGCACCGCAGCCCTGCCGTTATGTTCATACCGAGCGCGAGATAGCGGGGAATCCCGCACACACCAGAACGATGGGCAGCCGGAGCGACCCAGTTCCACCATCCAGAGAAGGAACCCGCAGCATGACAGAGCTTCGAGATGCGTGCCTCGGCCAGAAGAGGATCGATACACACTCGCACGTGGGCGATAGCTTCCGGCCGCTGGAGGAACGCGCGGCCGGCTGGGAGACATTCCCGATGGTCGGTCCGCTGATCGATTCGCGCGTCACGGCCGAGGGCTGCCGGGTGCTCTACGGCGTCGATATCGACGTCGGCGCGCTAATCAGGCCCGACTGCGACCCCGTCGTCTTCGAGCGTTCGGCCGAGCTGTACCGCAAAGGCCCCTGGGGCGCCGTCGAGCACGCGCTTGATACGGCGGGCATCGAGAAGCAACTCGCCTTCTGCGGCCACAAGCCGTCCGACGGCCTCGTGTTCGAGAAAGAAGCGGCGGGCACGCGGTTCAGCTATCTCGCGTACATCGACGGCGCAATCAACAGTTCCGGCCAGCGCCCGTGCCCCGATTTCCCAATGAACGACGAGACCGGGACTTTCTACAGCCGCCTGTGCGAGATGTTCGGGCCGCTGAGCGCACTGCACGTCTACCTCGACGCGCTGGATGAGGCGATCGACACATGGCGGTCGCACGGCGTCGTCGGAATGAAGACAGCCATCGCCTACACGAGCGGCCTGGCGATCTCGAACCCGACCGTCACCGAAGCCCGCGCTGCGTTCGCACGCAGGAACGACATGACGGAGGACGACTTCAGGATCGTGCACGACTACGCGTTCCATCACGTCCTCGCGGCCCTCATGCGCAACGGGCTGCCGATTGTGATCCACACCGGTTACCAGATATGGGGGCATTCGGACCTCGACCGCTCGAACCCCATGCTGCTGCACAATCTCATCGTCGACCCGCGCTATCGCGACCTGACGTTCGTCCTGCTCCACGGCGGCAATCCGTTCGTCGGCGAGACTTCGTACCTGGCCGGGATGTTCCCGAACGTCGTGATCGACTTCACCTGGATCGGCTGGATGACGCCCGCACGCTTCAGGCTGGCGCTCGGCGAGTGGCTCGCGTGCGTGCCGCACGACAGGATGTGCTGGGGCTCCGACAGCGGCACACCCGAGACTATCGTCGGAATCGACAGCGTGATGCGTCGCCTGATCGCGGACGTGCTCGATGACTGCCTGCGAGACAGGGCCATCGACGAGAGATACGGGCTGGAGTTTGTCGAGCACCTCTATCGGAACACGCCGAACAAGGTGTTCGGGCTTTAGCGGACGGGCGATGAGGCTCGGTCGGCGTCGGGAGTGAGGTGCGCAGTTGGAAGTGGAGGCAATCGCAGAGTTTGCAGCCGGTCTTGCACCGGGAGCGCTGGTGTTCGCGCTCATCGAGCTTGCCGGAATGCATCTGCTCTCGCCGTTCTTCGTCTCGTTCGGACTCCGTGCTCACTCGGAGACGCTGGACCTGCCGATTCCGTCGGAGAGCCTGATCCGCGGTGGGGTCGTGACGCGTGAGGACGGCAAGTTCCGGTTCACCGACCGAGACGAATGCTTCTTTGTCCCGCTGTTTCGGCTGTTGGACTTCGCGAAAGCGCAGACGCCGATGCCGTACAAGTGCCACGTGGTGTGGTCCGAGGGTGGAGCGACAGTCACGGCGCGCGTGCCGCTGGGAACGACATTGCTGCTCGCGCTCGCGCTCGTCGGATGGACGGCGGGCGGATATGGCGCCGGAGCGTTGTACGTGCTGGCCGGCTGGGCGTTCGTCGGGGGGATCGCGGTCGCGAGTGTATCCCTAGAGCGGAAACGGCTTCGGCGGATGCTCGACGAGTTGCGGGAGCTGTTGGAGGCGGGGTCGACCAGGCACAAGTGACGAGGCAATCTCGTAACCGCCCAACTGGACGCGCCGCCCGGGATATCGTGACTTTCGCGGCAATGGATACGCATGTACCGTCTCATCACGGGGCCGCATCGGAGGATGCGAGCATTGGTTTGTACCTCGCCGCCAGCGCGCCGGATCGCACGTCCGGATAGCTGAACCGACGATCGGAAACGCACCACCCGAGAGGAGATAGCATGGATGCCAAACAGCTGTACCTATCGTTCGAGGGGCGCATCCCGCGCTCCACGTGCTGGCTCAAGTACTTTCTACCATGGGCCGCAACGCTCGTGTTGGCAGTGCTGATAGACACAGCGGACGGCACCAGTGGCCCCCTGACGGCGATCATGTTTCTGCTGTGGATATACCCGGGCTTGGCCATGGTGGTTAAGAGGTGTCATGACCGGGATCGAAGCGGCTGGATCCTCTTAGTGGGGCTAGTCCCCGTGGTGGGCATATGGGTAACGATCGAACTCTGGTTCCTCAGAGGCACAGTCGGGCAGAACAAGTACGGGCCCGATCCTTTGGGGGGCGAGGAGCAGGCGGAGCTGGAATAGTGCGGCGAGCCATCGCGGTACAAACAGCAAGCGCGCCCTGGGACCGATGTCGGCGGCGCGCTATGTGGCGGGGATCGTAGTACCCGCCTCAACGAAACGAGTACTACGCTTTGCACAGGTGAGCTACGCCACTCGGCGCACGGCCGGTCGGTTCTTACGTCCGAACCTCGGCCTACCGTCGTCCACTTTGGGGGCGGTCTTCGCCACGCCGTTCTTGCGAAGCATCGCGGCTATCTGCGCCGAATGGAACGGGTGGTCTGCAACCGTATCCAGCGGGCGTTTGGTCAGCTTCTCGATCCCTCTCAGGTTCAGAAGCTCGCCGATGTCGCAGAACGACAGCGCCGTGCCTTCGGCCCCAGCGCGCGCCGTGCGTCCGATACGATGCACGTAGTTGTTCGGGTCGTTCGGCAGCTCGTAGTTGATGACGTGGGAGATTCCCTCCACGTCGATCCCTCTGGCGACGATGTCGGTCGCGACCAGCACCTTGACCCCACCCCTGTGGAACGCGTTCAGCGCTCGCTGCCGGGCGTTCTGGCTCTTGTTCGAGTGGATGGCCTCGGCCTTGATGCCGTCACGCTGCAGGTGCCGCATGATCCGGTCGGCGCGGTGCTTGGTGCGGGTGAAGACGAGCGCACTCGTGACGTCCTCGCCGCGAAGTACGCTGGTGAGCAGTGCACGCTTGTCGGTCTGCTCGACGAAC
>CAZSJP010000430.1:0-4840 GCA_964606675.1 uncultured bacterium | reverse complement strand
TAGGGCCCATCGGCCGGTCTGAGGCTGAGCGCATATATGGCCTTCGTGATGGGATAGAACGCCTCCTTGGACGCCAGTATCAGGCTGTCGGACACCTCCAGCATCGCGAACGCGAACGCAAGAACGCTCCCCGCCGCCACGTTCGCGATCACTAACGGCAAGGTGATCTTCCGGAACGTGCGTCCCGGGCCCGCGCCCAGGTTCAGCGACGCCTCCTCAAGCGTCTCGCTGGTCTGCTGGAAGCCGGCGTACGCGGCCCGTATCATGTAGGGCAACCGCCTGATGGCGTACGCGATCACAAGCAGCGGCATCGGGTTGTGCCTGACGTCGAGGAACGTGCCCGAGAACGCACCGACGTACCCGAACGCCAGCACAAGCCCCGGAAGCGCCAGCGGAAGCATCGCCATGGCATCGAGCAGGTCCTTGCCGGGAAATACTTTGCGCGCAAGAAGATAGGCGATGCTAACGCCCAGGGCGATGTCGACCAACGTGCTGAGTGAACTCAGGAACAGGCTGTTGCGGATGCTCGATACCGTCAGATCGTGCGTGAACACCTTCCCGAGATACGCCGTCGTATACTCCGACGGAAGCACCGTCATGAACCATTTGTCGGCCACCGACGACAGCACGACGCTCAGGTGCGGAAGAAGCGCGAACCCGATCAGCACGCTCAGGCCGGCCCAGATCGGGGCGATCCACGCCCTGTCGACAGGCGTCTGAGCGCCCGAGACATGCCCGCGCGCCATCATCTGGTAGCTGCCCGTCCCGAGCAGCCGCTTGCTCACTATGAAGAACCCAACTGTCATCAGCAGAACGAGCACGACCATCGCGAAACCCATCGGGTTCTCGTGCATATCTTGGATCGCATTGAAGATATGAACCGGCACGACGCGAGCGTAGTTGAACACCAGCGGAGTGCCGAGGTCTGTGAACGCCCATATGAAGACGATGATTGCACCGGCGAAGTATCCAGGCAGCATGAGCGGGAACGTTACCGTGCGGAAAAGCCTCGACCCGGACGCGCCCAGGTTCCGCCCCGCCTCCTCAAGGCTCGGGTCGACGTTCGCCAGTGCCGCCGCGACGTTCAGGTACATGATCGGGTACAGGTGCAGCACCTCGAGCACTACGACCGCCCAGAAGCCCGACCCAAGCCAGTCGTAGGGGTCGGCGGACGACATGAAGCCCATGTCGATGAGCAGCAGGTTCACCGACCCGTACCGCGAGAGTAACTGCTGCATCCCCACCGCGCCGACGAACGGCGGCATGATCATCGGCACCAAGAGCAGCCCGTTGAAGAGCGCTCTGCCGGGGAACTCCTTGCGAACCATCACAAACGCTACCGGCAGCGCAACCACGGTGGTGGCCGCGGTGACGACGACGCCGAGAATCGTGCTATTGACGATCGCCTCGCGATTGACCGGATTGGTGAACATCAGCGAGAAGAACCGGAGCGAGAACTCGCCCCGAATGACGAATGCGCCCTTGACTGCATAGCCGAGCGGGTATATCATGAAGATGGCGAACACCGCCGCCAGTACGGCCAGGAACAGGCCTGACTTCCATGTTAGCTTGCCACTACCCATTCAATCTCCACAGGCATTGTCCGCACGGGCATAGTACTCAAGCCAGCCCTCAGCCGACTCAGTACCGCCCGCCCGCGACCCGTGCGTATTTGGCCCGAGCGAACTCCGTCCACTCGCCGATCTTTGCGTTGCGCAACTCCTGATCGCCCCACAGCTCAGAGAGGCCCATGGCTTCGTCCTCGGTGACCGGCGGCGCTGAAAGGGCCGCTACACCGGCCTCGGGCATGTCGCCCTCAATGAGCTTCGTCCACGCCTCGACAAGCTCCCCATGCGAGTCGATCAGCGTCGTGCCGATCATGTCGTTGAGCAGCGAATACCGCGCGGAGCCTCGCTCTGCGTCATACTCGAACGTCACATGCCATGAGAACGGGTTTATGTCGACGGCGATCTCGTCCGAATTGCTGCCGTAGAGGTCGGGCATCACGGTGAACCGGTTGAGCTGATGTTCCGTCGGGCCGCCATTCGTGCCTTTCCGGAACGCCCACAGCTTCTGCCCGGCTTCGCCCATCACGAACCGCACGAACGACTTTACTGCCTCCATGTTGGGTGCGCCGCGAAGGATGCACATCGCGTCCGGGTTGATGACCGTCAGGTTCTCCGGATACACGAAACCCAGATCGGTCGTGCCCGACTTGTTGATCTCCGACCATGCGTAGAAATCGATGCACATCCCGGCAACCGCGTCACCGCGCGAGACTCTGAGCGGGATATCGCCGGCGCTGCGGGCGAAAGCTCGCGTGTTGGCTGCCAGCGCCGTGACGATC
The DNA here is from genome assembly GCA_964606675.1 of uncultured bacterium. Taxonomy (GTDB): domain Bacteria; phylum Latescibacterota; class MWCZ01; order MWCZ01; family MWCZ01; genus CAZSJP01. The sequence continues at coordinate 2,493 of CAZSJP010000430.1, read as the reverse complement.
CGCCAGCCTCGCTCCCACCCATACGCCTGAAGCATGATCTCGTACGCCATGTGCACGCTACCGGACATTCGCGGATCGCCGCCGGCGACCCATCCGAACAGCCTCGGGTCGCCCATGTCGGCCCACTCCGTAGGCGGCTCGGTGCCCTGCAAACGCGCCACGGCACGGTTATAGATGACGCCGAATCCGGACATCGTCGCGCCATACCATCGGCCTCGGGCGTCGTAGAGCGGTATCCCGGCGAACGACTCGGGGATGCGCGAGGCTATCGAGTCGGGCAGCATGTAGGACTCGGTCATGCGCGACTCCGCCAATCGCAGATACGGGTCGACACCGCCGCCGAAGAAGACGTCGACGCCGATTCCAGTCGAATCGCGACTGAACTCGGAGCGGATGTACCGGTCGATGGACGACGTGCCGCCCTGGTCGAGCCACGTGATCTTCACCGTGCGACCTGTCTCGGCGAGCCATTGCCGCTCGAATCCGCTCTCGAACTCGCGCTGAATCCCTTCCCAATGCGGCGAGAGAACGACAAGCTCGTCGTCTGCCTCAGCAGCGCCGCCACAACCGACTACGCCCGTGAGCGCTACTGCAAGGACCAGCGCGGCGAACGCGATGCATCTAGTCGCGATAGTCATCTGTGTACCTTTCGACTTAGGGTCGAGCCGCCTCGCGACCGACACAAGGGAATGTGTTTGTCATTCAGGTGGTAGCAGCACCACGTCTCGCGCCTCGAACGTCACGGATGCCGGGTCACCAATCATCGCGCGCGGCGCGGCGAGGTTCGTCTCGGCACAACGAACTGTGACGCCGTCCGAGAACGCTACGACGTATTGCTCGACGCTGCCGAGGTATGTAACCGACTCCACCACACCGTCGAGCGCCCCGCCCGATAGCGTCGCGCCATCGGCCGTCAGCGTCATCGCTTCCGGGCGTATGGAACACGTCACTTCCGACTGGCCGACCTCGGCGGCGGGGGCGTTACCAACCACCTGTCCGTATGCCGTGTCGACGGTTACGGTCTCGCCGGCATCTGCAATCGTGCCGGCGATGAGGTTCGTCTCGCCGATGAAGCCTGCGACGAACACGCTGTTCGGAGCGGTGTAGACGTCGCGCGGCGAGCCGACCTGCCGCACCCGCCCCAGTTCCATCACGGCCATCCTGCCAGCCATCGAGAGCGCCTCGGACTGATCGTGCGTCACGTAGATCATCGTCACGCCCACGCGTTCGTGGATGCGGCGTATCTCGTCGCGCATGCCCAGCCGTAGCTTGGCGTCGAGGTTCGAGAGCGGCTCGTCCAAGAGAACCACGTCCGGTTCGATCACAAGCGCCCGGGCCAATGCGACCCTCTGCTGCTGCCCACCGGAGAGCTGGTTGGGCGTTCGTTTCGAGAACTCGCGCATTCGGACAACGTCGAGCGCGGCATCGACGCGCGTCTGACGCTCATCGGCCGGCACGCGGCGCACGTCGAGGCCGTACGCCACGTTCTCGAGCACGGTCATGTGGGGCCAGAGCGCGTAGTTCTGGAACACCATGCCCGTGTTCCGCTTGTGCGGCGGAACGCGGGTGATGTCATTCTCGCCGAACAGTATGCCGCCGTCGTCCGGCTCGTAGAACCCGGCGATCATACGTAGCAAGGTCGTCTTGCCGCAGCCGGACGGCCCGAGAAGGAAGAACAGTTCGCCGCTTTCGATGTTGAGCGAGACTTCGTCGACGGCGACGACGTCGCCGAAGCGCTTGACAACGCGGTCTAGAGTTACTGGTAGCATGTCCATCCGAACCGGACACGCGGCGGGCCGAGCGGAACGCGGGTCGGTAGCCCCGCACCCCGTTGCGCTTTACGGGCCGTCGGTGCCGCGGTATCCGAAGATATTGCGTGGGCGCGGCCGATGCGCTTCGTCGCGCTGGATCGTTTCAGGCGCATCGTCCGTCGCTGCTGCCTCGGTGCCCGCGGCCAACTCGATCCGCCAGCAACCGTTCTCGTATTCAGCCGACGTGACGCCTGTCCACCGGGCGCGCTCACCGCAGCCCGTGAGGAGCACCGTCCGGTCGTCGGATGCAAGCATGCGAACGCCGGTAACGCATCCGCCTGTCATATCGGCGCTCACCAGAACGCCACCCTCCGCACGCAGAGTCTCGAACCTGGCATCGAGCCAGTCGCCCGGGACGGCCGGGAACAGGCGTATCTTGCCGCCCCACGACTGCAGCAGCATATCGGTTACCGCCGCGGAGGACGCGCACTCGGCTTCCATCGTGTAGGGCCGGTAGTGGTACTGGCAGATGCCGTGCCCGCGCCAGTCGCCGTTGACGTGGCAACCGTTCGGCAGGACGAACGAATCGGCGTAGAGCTTGAGCATGTAGGCCGCCATCATGGGCGTCAGCAACCGCGCCACCAGCAGCGATGCCAGCACCGCCAGCGAGGCCGTCCACCCGAACTGCTTGAAGAACTTGCCCGAGATGCCGCCCATGAAAGCCGTCGGCAGGAACACCGCC
>CAZSJP010000429.1:0-4849 GCA_964606675.1 uncultured bacterium | reverse complement strand
CGACGAGCTGGAAGTCGATGAAGAGGTATCGCCCGGGGTCATCCGCTCGCACACAGTAGGAGTGGGAAGATACCGCGCCGCGCCGCCGGAGGACTGCGAGTATCTGCTTGCAAGGCTCTGCGACTGGCTCAACAGCGACGACTTCGACGTTGTCGCGGCCAACCCGATTGTCAACGGAATCGTCAAAGCCATTGTGGCGCACTTGTACATCGCGTGGATTCATCCGTTCGGCGACGGGAACGGACGAACGGCCAGGTTGCTGGAATTCCGCATTCTTCTGGAAGCCGGTGTGTCGGTACCGGCGTCCCATCTCCTCAGCGACCACTACAACAAGACCAGAACGGAGTACTACCGCCGACTAGACGCTTCGAACAAACGGGACGGGAACGAGATCGCCTTCCTTGAGTACGCAGTTCGGGGGTTTGTGGATGGGTTGGTCGAACAGATCGCGGCCATCAGGGATCAGCAGTTCAACGTGACGTGGGAGAATCACATTCACGAGGCTTTTCGCCAGGCAGGCGACACCGGGGTCAATAGGCGACAGCGCCACCTCGTTCTCGATCTGTCGTCGCGCGGGGAGCCGGTACGTATGTCGGAGATACGAGCGGTCAGCGGGCGCGTCGCAAGAGAGTACGCCAAGGTGACCGACAAGACCGTCACCCGTGACGTCAACGCTCTTGTCCGATCAGGTTGGCTTCTGAGAACGCCCGAGGGCATCGTGCCCAACCGCGACTCGGTCATCGCCTTCCTGCCGTGGCGCCGATCTCCGTCGTCGGCATCGGGCGATTAGGCGAGGTCGCACAAGGGCACTTCGGCGACAAGGACGGTTGTGCCTGGGCAGGCAGGAATGCCTGCCCCACCGTGCCGGCGGGAGATGCCCACCGCGTCATCACGAGTTACGTGTATCGCCGTCACCCGTTCTCTTTCTCGCGGACCTTGCCGTATCCGATCCACACGAACGGATTCACGACACTCGTGGCGACGTTCTTGAGGTGCGCCCCGATGCGCCGGAGATACCTCACGTACAGCGCGATCGTAGTGGCATCGGCGCCGGATACCGTAGGCACGCCGCCAGCGACGATTCGGTCTACGATACGGTCCGCAGCCCGGGGTACGTCTTCCTTGTAGGTTGCGAGCAGTGCGCGGGCTCGTTCTTCGTCGTTCGACTTGAGTGTCTCGATCGTCTCAACGAAGCGCGATCCGATCGTTTCCTCGATTGCGCGGAGTTCGTCCTCGAATTCCGGAACCAGGAGACGACCTTCGTGGACCAGGGCGAGGTCCATGATGCTCTTCGTGTAATCGCCGATGCGCTCGATGTCCATGACTATGCTGATGAGCGCCATCCCGCTCGGAAGCTCCGCCGCGCCCTGGATCGTGCAGTGCGTCATCACCATCCGACGGACGTCCCTTTCGTACTGATTGACCATCTTGTCCTTAGCCCGGATCTCCCGGTTCAGGTCGTTCTGGTCGCTCTCGCGGAGCACTCGCATCGCCTCGAAGAGCATCTCCTGATCCACCTCGAGCATCTCGTGGGATGCATCCCACGCCTCCTGTAACAAGTTCCGCGACCGCAGGAGGTTCATCAATTGCTTCCACATCTTGCATGCCTCCTAAACTTGGGTCTATAGCACGGGTACTACGACAGCCGGCGCGAGGGTCGATATTCCCGCTCCGGCCAGCGGGGCGATCACCGACAGTGCGATGGAACTGCTCTGCACGAGGGCCGTCAGGAACACCCCGAGCAGAGGCCCGCGCATCGGCGACGAGAAGACGTACCGCCCGAAAAGCTCGTCCAGACGCGCGATGACCGGCGAACGCAGGATAGCGACGAGGCAGCGCAGCGCGACGAACAGGAATACGACTGCTATCACCAACTCGGCCATTCCGACCACGAGCGAGGTTGTCAGCGACCAGCTTTGCACGATACTCGTGGTGAGCACGCCGATCATCAGCCCGACGCTGATGAGGAACAGGTACGTCAGCGCGAGGATGCCGACGATCTTGACCTGCGGCGGGATTTTCCAGCGCATGGGTCGTGCTCCGAAGGTTCGAGGCAGGCGAGCGCCGGCAAGCTGCCGGCGCCGGGCTGCGTATGACCCGCCTCCATCGATCGGTCCGACTTGTAAGTTAGTCCCGGACTCTCGCGGACGGAAGGACGTCGGCCGTCCGATATCGCCCGGGGGCAGCGGACGTCATTTCATGAGGGAGGCGATGCATAATACAACATGCACTCCCGCTTGAGCCTCGTCTCGTGCAATGGGGCCCGAACGCCATCATCTTCACCGGGAAGTGCATGTAAATTCGTGTATCGGTAGCAGTCACCTGCCGCTCTCCACGTCGAACGGTGCCGAATGTCGGTCTTCAACCCCGATTTCTGGGAAATAGTCGTCGAGCGAGCCAGACTCGAGTCCTTCGCCAACGAAGACGGGCTGTGGCACGCCTACAACCGGGAATGGGCAGATCGGGAAGAGGGTGCTGAACAACGCGCACGCCATACGCGAGAGGTTTTCGACCGGATCAACGAACTGATCCGCTCAGAACTGACCCAGCGGCAGAGGGAAGTTGTGCACCTCTACTACTTCGTCGGGATTACCGAAGAACGGATCGGACAGCAACTCGGTATTCCGCAACAGGTTGTAAGTCAGCATCTACACGGCGTGATGCGAGGCGGCAAGCGCGTCGGCGGCGCGATCCCGAAGCTCCGCAAATTGTGCATGAAACGTGGTATCTCCTGGTAGAAGTGCATGTGATCGCGTGTATTGGCAGGAACACCATAGCATCGCGCCCGCTACGCCCTCGTCTGGATGACCGAGATAGAGACTCCCCTCGGTCCCTTGCTTGGCAGCGTAGCGGGCGCCACTTTGCGAGGCGAACGATGAGCACACTGGAAACGCTTGAGAAGCTGACTCACGCCTGGCCTCAGGCCGAGCGTGAAGAACTGGGGCGCGCCTTCGGCATTGGCTGGACAGCCCTGCGCTACCAGGGGACGGGCAGCATGGAGGGCCTCGAGTTTCTCTACCCGTTTCTCAACGATTCCGACGCGCATGTCCGACGCGCTGCCCTGAAGGCGACGGCCACGATCTTCGCCCGAACGGGTGCGGGAAGCCTCGACAAGCTGTCTTACGTCACTCAGAATCGCGACCTGGCGATACGAGACCGCTCCGCCCTCGTGGTCGGGAAGGCGATGGCCGGCGAATCGCTCGGAGCCATCAAGGACGCGCTTGCTCCCGCATACGGCCACCGGAACGATTTCATCCGCGCGCTGGGTATCCATGCACTAGGCTTCGCGGCTGAAGGGCGGGCCTGGGAAAAGCTGCTGCCGGTCTTCGGGAGGCGTATCGCCGACAGCAAGAGTCTGGTCGCTGAGAACGCAATCTTCGGCCTCGGACTGGCGTTCGCGCGATCCGGGAGCCGAGGCGCCCTGGACATGCTCAGGCCGTTCGTTCCCACCGGTGAGGCCGGCCTCGCCATCGCCAGCATCGGTCAAGGCTCAGGCGGAGAGGAATACGCCGCCGAGTTGCTGAGGCGTTACCTGCAAGCGGCCGCCAGACCCGTAGGCGAAAGCGCGTGGGACGTCGGTTTCGCGAGGCGAGACGGTGTCTGGGCTTTGAGCTGGCTTCTGCGCGGGAAGGCCCTCCAGGCTCTGAGGGAGATGCGCTTCGTGTTCGAGGGCCGGTCGTCGGGCCGAACCCCGCTGGGGCGGACCATACCCAGGAAGGCGGCCATCTGGACCGTCCCCGGAGCGTTCGAAGGCGCCGGGGAGGACGGAGCCGACGCCGCGTACCAGCTCATCGCGCGGGATGAGCACTCAGCGATCCGGGCGGGGATCTTGGGTCTCGGCGTGGCGATGCGTCGTGAGGGCACCGACGAGCATCTCTCGACTCTGGTGCCCTATCTCGCGCACGGCAACGCCGCGGTTCGCGACGCGGCAAACATCGCCGTCGGGTTGCTGTTCCAGGCGGCCGGCAGAAAGGACGTGCTCGACACGTTGCGGGCAAGCAACGCCAAAGACCGTCACGGCCCGTGCATCTGCTGGCCGCTCGGCGTAGGGTTGGTGTACCAGGGAACCGGCGACGAGACTGTCGCGACGCATCTTCTGGATCTCACGGGAATGGGCCAACGTCGGTTGGCGCGGCACGCGGCATTCGGCGTCGGATTAGTCTACCAGGGCACATCGTCGAGCCGAGCCGCGGAATTGCTGCTGCCCGTCCTGGAATCTAGCCACATGTCGTTCGCTTGCGAAGCGCTGAAACTGGTAGATTTCGACGAAGCGGCGCTCGGAGCGTGCGAAAGGCCACAGTCTCTTGCCGATGGGGCGGGAGCGGGCCTGATGTTCGTGCAGAAGCATCTTTCCCGAACGCTGACGACCACCGGGTACCCGGGATGGCGTCCGTGGGTGCTGTAGAGGACGTTCGCGACCACGGTCGCCGCGTTGCATCGGCCATCGGCGGCATCGAGCGGAGCTCGAACCAGCCGGCGTCACGCACGCATCACAGCCGTCGGTACTTGTACAAGCGCGATCCCGGGCTCTCCCCTATCTCCACGACGAGCGTTCCATCGGCGAGGCTGCGGCCTGTGCAGGTCTCCGTGGAGTCGTCGTCGAATGAGTGCAGCTCGTACTCAGCGTCCGGGCCGATGCCGTGGACCGCGAGCTCGATTACTGGGTGCGGGCTGTTCTGGCGACGAAGCGCCACGATGGCCCCCTCGCCGAGGTCGGGTCGGTCGAACTGCCACACGGCCCAGAGATCGTCCGCGAGGCCGAACGACGTGAGCGGGTAGAAATCGCCGGTCGCGTATCCGCTAACCTCTCGCTGCTCGTGGACCGCACGACGCAGCCAGTCGGCCGGGT
>CAZSJP010000428.1:0-4855 GCA_964606675.1 uncultured bacterium | reverse complement strand
CGGAAGATAATCTGGACTGGCAGTCCAAGATCTACGTAGGTGAGCTCTCCTACTTCCTCCGCGCCCAGCAGGAATCCCTCGATAAGTCCTTCGGGGCCGTTGAGGACGCGCTGAGACTCTCTGAGGACAGCCCCGACCTCGGGTTTCTTCGAGCGACGTTGTATCTGAAGTGAGGGAATTGCTACGTCGGAACGCTTGATATGGAGCCGAAGCAGACCAATCCGTTGGTGAACAACGCTTTAGCCGTGAGCTACTACAAGAGAGCTCGTGCGTCATTGCCCAAACGCGTTGAATCCGGTTCCCTGCTTCCGGTAGTGGTCGATTGCTCTCTGGCTCAGGCACTTCTGTTGGCGCGATCCATTGACATGGATCTGTCGATGACCCCATCGGAACTCTTTGCACACGTTTTTGAGCGGCTGCGGAGGATAGTACTCACCAAGAGAGAGGACATCATTCTTGCGCAGTGCTATCTAATGCTCGGCGCATGCGCCTTGTATTCGGCGCATGTGTCGGACGAAATCGGCGCGATCTATCTTGAATACGCACGTACGCAGACATTGACTGTTCCGTCTGATGTCTGCTTCTACAGCTGCATCACGAAAGAGCTTCTGAGCCGAGACGAGTTCGTCCAGCAGATCGACGGCTGCGCAACTCGTCTCCGGCAAGGCACCATCAAGCGGAGGTGACGACCATGTTCTGGAGGCACGAAATTCGTGTACCTGCTGCGTTTGAGGCCGTGGTGGACTCGGAGATATCTGCACGGAGGCCGCTCTACGTTGGAAGACACGATCAGGTCCACTTTGTCAGCTTTGCACCGGCACTAGTCTCAGTGAGCGCTGAAGCAACTAGTCGAGAGGGGATCGCTTTCGAGTGGAAAGCCGACGTTCGCATCGAAATCCCGCGCGACAACCTTGGCGAGTTGCTTCGGGACTCCGGGTACTCGACCTACCGCAAGATCGTGTACGTTTCGGCTGAAGGAGTCTCCGAGCGCCAGAACTTGCCCAAGTTGATCGAAGGTTCTATCCAGAATTCTATGGGCGTGGGCGGGTTCCTCGATCTTGCCGACGGCGAACAAGCACGTGCAACTCTCAACGAGAAAGTTCAACAGGAGTGCTCAAGGGCGAGGCTTGGAGGCGAGCTCATTTCGGTTGAGTTCTATCCCAAGCAACCGGATCCCGAGCTGCTCGCCATCCTTGGAGCTCGGGCCTTGCACCAGCCTTCGTTGGAGCCCATTGTCCAACATTTCCGGGAGGTGGGGAGGCAGCGGCACGAACTCGATGCCGAGGATCAACGCGCCAAGAAGGTTAGCATAGAGGCGCGCGCCGACGGCAAGATCGTGGAATCGGCAGAAGATGATCGGGTCCTGGCCCACCAAGCAGAACTTCAGAAGGCGGAAGCGGAGCGTCAGAGAGAGGCGCAAAAACGTAACGCGGCGATAAAGGAGATCAGTGCCCAATATGAGTTTGCATATCGAGCAAAGCGACTAGAGGAGGAGAAGCAGCTTGCTGAGAAAGAGGTGGAAGTTGCGATGGCAAAGGAAGCGGAAACGGCGAGTCTGCGAGAGCAGAAGAAACTGGACTTAGAGCTTGAACTGAACCGACAGAAAAGCCTCGCCACGATCCGGTCCGATGAGCGGCAGAGGACGCTCGCCGAGATAGGTGCCATCCTGGAGAAGGCCAACGCGCTGCCGCAGCCAAACTATGAGGGCGTCCGCACACTGGTAACCAACGGGCCAGATTCGCGCGACCAGGTCACGGCCTTTTTGTGGAAGCTCCTCACCAAGCTCGACGAGGGCTTCGTTGCTGGTGAGGATGGCGGAGGCGAGGAGCAGTTCGGTCCAGCCGAATCCTGACGGGAGACAGTACGACGAAGTGACGCAGCTGATGGACGACCACGTGCTGGCCGGGTGTACGTGCGGCAACTCCGTATTCCCAATGGCGTACGGGCAGAGAGCGGAGACAGGCTCATTCTCAACATCGTCGACGCAGACGATCCCGCGTTCTTCGATAGGGGCATGATACTACAAGCCTTGGACTTCATCGACGACGCCATCGGAAGGGGATCTAGGGTCCTGGTCCACTGCAACGAGGGGCGGTCCCGCTCCCCGTCGATTGCGCTGCTCTACATGGCGTCTCGCGCCGGGGCGTTGCCCACGAGTTCGCTTGAGGATGCCGAGAAGGCATTCGGCGATCTCTACCCGAGCTACGCTCCCAACGGCGGCATACGGGGACATCTCGCCCAGAACTGGGATAGCTACTGCGCGAGGCCCGACGAAGGTTGACGCCGATTCGCATTCCGTGCCGCACGCCGCGCTGTTTGCCACCGACAGACTTGCCCGCAACCGTCCTACGATACCGGTGGTGCGGGCGGCCGGCATAGGGAGATCATCGCAACATGCCCGATTCGCTCGACCGTCTTGTCGCCAGCCCGTGCTGCTTGCCCGGCATGTCGCTCGACGCCTTGCTCCCTGCGTACGCCGCCATCGGCTTCACGAAGCTCGAGGCGTTCACGACGTGGGCGAAGTCCGCGTTCGACGTCGATACCGATCCCGAGGGCTATCGCGCTCGTCTCTTGCGCCACGGCATGGCAGTCACCTCGTTCCACTTGCCCCCGGTTGATGGCACAGACGGCGATTCGTTCGACCGCGCCGTCGGGGCCACCCGATTTGCCCGTGACGTGGGTGCACGGATAGTCCTGTTCAAGGCAACCGACAGAGCCGCGTACATCCGCTCGGGGCGCCCGTTTCTGGACGCGATAGACGGCCTCGGGCTGGTGGCCGTCCTTCAGAATCACTACGGGTCGCCCATCGCCACCATCGCCGACTTCGCGGAGGTGCTCGACGGCATCGACGATGCGCGGATGAGAGCCGTGCTGGAAGTCGGGCACTTCCATGCTGCGGGGGTCTCGTGGCGCGAAGGCTGCGATCTGCTCGGCGACAAGATCGCGCTGGTGCATGTCAAAGACCAGACCGGCGCCATCTCGGTCCCGTATGGCTCCGGCGAGATCGATCTCCCGGCCTTGCTCCAACACCTGGGCGATGCCGGCTACGACGGCGATTTCGTCGTGGAGATGGAGGTGCCCGGAGCCAGCGACGAAGAGACTCTTTCGTACCTGACGCAAGCGATCGACTACCTGAGAAGACGTTGCTTCCCGTGATGCGAGGAACGCATGCCGAATCCGATCGCCAATGACCCGCGGCTCTGCATCGTCGGTGCCGGCGGCCTCTCGACCAAGCGGATCTACCCGAACATCGGCGCGGCAGGTGCGCAACTCGTCGGGGTGTGCGACACCGATGCAGAGAAGGCGACGCGCAACGCTCGGCGATTCGGCGGGACGGCGTACACCGACATGGACGCCATGCTAAGCGCCGAGCAGCCCGACGGCGTCATCGTCTGCGTCGGCCCCGACGCGCATGCGGCGCTCGCGCGGCTCGTCTTGCGTCGAGGCATCCCGGTATACACCGAGAAGCCTCCGGCCGGAACGGCGGCCGATGCCCTCAACACGGCGCGCGTGTCTGTAGAGACGGGCATCCTATGCACAACGGCCTTCAAGAAGCGCTACAGCACGGCGTACGGCCGCGCGAAGGACTGGATCGACTCGTTCCCCGAAGACGATCGGTTCGCCATCTCGGTGGTCTGCGGCTCTAGCGGCTACGAAACGACTACCGGCCCTCGGTCGTTCCTGCTCGATTTCGCCATCCACACTATCGATCTCGTCGGCTACCTGTTCGGCGACGTCGCGGATGTGTCCGCCTTCGCGAAAGAAACGCACGGGTACGCTGTCAACCTCCGCTTCGAGTGCGGCGCCGTCGGCTCACTCAGCCTGACCGACGGCCGGTCGTTTGTCGTGCCGACCGAGGAGGTCGACATCACGATTCGCGGCGGCAACTTCATGACCATACACAACTCGTCCGTCTGGCGCATCTCGGCGGGTGGGCAGCCGTCCGAATGGCGGGAGCCACCGACATTCACCAGCTCGGGCGATAGCGGCCTCGACACGGGCCATCTGGCGGAGATCGTCGATTTCACGGAAGCGATCCGCGATGGGCGGGCTAAGTCGCCTGATGGCACGCGCTCGAACAGCTACGAGAGCTACAAGACCATGGCGCTCTACGAGGCTATCAGGGAATCGGCGGAGACAGGGAGCGTGGTGCGGGTGCGATACGAGAACGTCTAGCGCCTCGGGGAGCGTCAGCCACCGGGCGAGAGGGCTACGTGGCCCATCCTGTCGACACCGGTGGCATCCAGGAGCACGTCGAACCAGCCGACGCCGTGGCAAATCAGGTGCGGGACGATGCAGTAGACGCGTTCCTGCGCGCCGCCATTAGGATATAGCGCGTCGCCGAGGGCGCGGAGCGCGTCGCCACGTTCAGCCCGGATCTTCCGCCGCAGTTCCTTCTCTATGGCGCGGCTCACCCGGCTCGCCTGGCGCTGCGTCTTCATCGTCGCGGAGGTTACGGCGGTCCATACGCCCGGTAACGAACCGCGTACTTCGGCCTCCAGCGTACCGAACGCGGTGTCGAGATCGCCGCGGCACGCGTCCAGCGCGTCGCCGAACCTACTCCGGAGTTCCGCTGCCGCCAGCCGTCCGACCAGCATGTCCAACGGCTGCAGCGCGTCCTGCATCGTGAGGCCCTCCCGGTCCAGCGCGCCTCTAGTCTCCGCCTCGACGACGGTGAAGGCCGCCCGCGGAGACACGACCGGCATCGGCACCCCGTGCCTGGCGTAGAGGCCACGCGCCTGCGCCATGTATGCGATCTCGCCCGGCCCCATGATCTGCATCGCGGTCGGGAATACTGAGTCGCCGGTGACAGGCCGCAGGAGGGCGTTCGCGCTGAACCGCTCGGGCGTCGCCT
>CAZSJP010000427.1:0-4861 GCA_964606675.1 uncultured bacterium | reverse complement strand
GGTACACAGTAACGCAGAGGGGGTAACGTCGCTGCGGGGCCATCACCGACGGCCCCGCGCGCCGCACGTAGGGAACCGATCGTCTAGAAGGCGAAATCGAAGCCGAGATACGCGGTCATCACCCCGTTAGGGCGCTCGAAATCCTCCTGACCGGTGATCGTATACTTCCCTTCCAAGCGGAAGGCGAGTGGGATGATGGGAGGCTTCACACGCAAACCGACCAGAGCGTGGTATCCGAGCGACGCATTCCGTTCGATGGTATCCTTGATGTTCGGTTTCGTAGTATTCGGATTTCCCTCACCGATCGCTTTGACGACCAGTTCCGGCCCCGCCATCTGCGACACGAAATGCGCTCCGAGGCCGCCACCAAGATAGAACGCCACCAACGGCAATCCCGGCGGAAACTCGATCAGATCGCGCCTCACCGTAGCGTAGATCCCGCCACGCACGAACGGTGCATCATAGACCTCTTCGACGCCACCCGACACCGTCGATCGATACGCAACCTGGTACTTCTGGTACGCGATGTCGCCGGACACCTCGATATCGAGAATCGGTATGGCGTCGACGTAGACGTGGAAGCCGCCTATGATCGGGTTGCTCACGGCTTCCCGCGTCATGTTGATGAACGCCCACGGACTCGAATCGAACCCGGCCATGTCGAGCTTGGCGGCGGCGTCCGCGAAGTCCTGCTGGCTGAAGCCATCGCTCTTGTCAATACTTACGAAGTCCATGCCGCCGTGGAAACCGAACCCGAATATGGCATGCGCCGGAGTTGAGAGCAGCCCGATCGCACAGGCTACGGCCAACATGATTCCTCTCTTGCACCGATTCGACAACATCGCTTTCTCCCGTGTAAGACCTGCTTGCGCTCACATTCTATCGTCCGGCCCGGATAGCCCGGTCGGTCACCCATTTGCGACTTCGGCAACGTCCTCTTCCGGCACGCGATGCGTTTCGGCCGGCGAACCGGCCGACAGAGCTTCCATTGCGGCGGCACCGTCCGACTCCGCCGGGAACGGCTCCTCGCCGCTCTCGACCGATCCGTAAAACGTTGCTCCCTCGTGGATGACAAGATGCCTGGTCTTCAGGTCGGCGCGTACTTTGGCGCTCTCCTCAAGTTCGACGCGACTCTCCGCGTCGATGTTGCCTATGAACTGCCCGCCGATGATCGCGTCGCGCACCGTGATGTTGGCCAGCACCATTCCGCCCTGACCGACGACGAGGCGCTCCGTCGCTCTCAGCGATCCCTTGAGAACACCCTCGACTTTGACGCTGCCGACGATATCGAACGTGCCCTCCAGCGTCGAGTCCTCCCCGATAATGGTGTTCATCGACCCGTTGGACGGCATAAAGTCCTTTGATTTCATGTCTGGCATACCTTCACCTTGAGACGACCGACGCAGCCAACTGACCGGCGAGCGACGGCGAGAAAGCGGGAAGTGCGAGCAATGGATTCACCATCTGCCCGTCCACCATTATCTGGTAGAAAAGCGACGGCTCTCGCGAGCCGTCGGTCTGACGGATGACCCCGATGGCCTGCCCGAGCGCGACTCGGTCGCCAGGCTGCGCGAACAACGTCCAGTCCTGCGCATACGCAGACTGCACACCGTCGCCATGGCCTATGACGGTCATCTCGCCATGGACAGGGTGCCACCTGACATACAGCACCTTGCCGTAGCCGCTGGCCAAGACAAGAGTTCCCGGCCGTGAGTAGAACACGACGCCGTGCTCCGGCTGCTCCGTTGGCTTAAGCTCCGGAGCATCGGACATCCAGGAAGCCAACGGCATTCCCCACGGCAACGCGCGCGACATCGGCCGCGCATCCTGTATGGCCGCGCTCGGATCGAGCATTCGCCGGAGACGAGCGTGGATCACCCACAGTTCCGCCAGCTGATCTCGCAGGCCGGTCATCTGACGCGTCTCACGCTCCAGCGCGTCGGTTTTGACCCGCAATCGCTCGTTGTCCACGTGGGCAAAGTGCGCGTCGACGATCGAGTATGTCCCTACAAACAGCAGCATCACCGCCACGGCGCCAGCCGCTATGCCGATGTAGACCGTCCGCATGCTCAAGACGTAGCTGCGGTTGGTCATACCGCTGTCGGGTATGATCTGGACCGTCACACGCCTCTCGGGCGCGGCGGCCAGAAGCGCTTTGATGCCCACCTGCTATGCCTCTGTTTGCTGAATATCCGCATGCGGCACGAGTCAACCAACAGCCGCACAGCTACCAAATATACCGTGTTGCGTCACTTCGTCAACGAGAGGCGCCCTCTGCCTCGCCCGTCATCGGGACGAATCGAACGTCGAGCCTTCTCTCAACCTCCACACGTCCATCGGCGTCTTTCCTGATCAGTCGCAGATGTTGCCAACGCTCGCCGACCGGGATGATCATCCTGCCGCCGGGGGCAAGTTGGTCAACCAAGGGCTTGGGGACGTGGTTCGGCGCCGCGGTGACGACTACCACGTCGAATGGCGCGTGTTCCGGCCAACCCCGGTACCCGTCGCGCGTTTCGACAACGACGTTGCCAAACCCGAGCCTCGCCAGGAGTGCCGCGGCACGCTCTGTGAGTTCCGGCAATATCTCTACGCTGAACACAGTGTCCACCAGATGCGAGAGCACCGCGGCCTGGTAGCCGGAGCCTGTGCCTATCTCCAGCGCCCGGTCCGTACGCTTCGGTTCGACCGCTTCGCTCATGAACGCGACTATGTACGGCTGACTGATCGTCTGCTCAAGCCCGATCGGCAACGGGCCGTCGGCATATGCGTCCGACCTCAGCGCCGGTGGCACGAACTCCTCTCGTGGCACCGATCCCATCGCGTCCAGAACGCGCTCATCGGCAATTCCGCGCGCTCGAAGATGGAGTTCCACCATCCGACGGCGCGCGGCCAGATAGCCGCCGCCAGGTTCCGAGCCGCTGTCTCTGGCGGCCGCGCTCTCGGACCCGCCGGATGACGGCTCATCGCAACCTAAGGACGCCACAAGTGCCAAACACGCGATGTACGCGATCCTGCCGGCCTTCACACGAGTCGCCATGGTATCTCCTCACCGAAAACGGCATGCAGGCCCCTCACTCCGAGCATTGGCGAACCGACCGCTGTGTAAGTGAATATGCAGAAACCTGCCGCCGGTCGCTCAATCCGGCGGGCGCATAGCTGCGTTGGTCCGTCGCAGGGATGCCTGAAGCGAGTGTATGCCCGCGCCGGACTTGCAGACTCGCGCCGTCTCGCCTAATATCTATGGGGGGACCAGGGGATCAAGGAAGATTTCGATTCCGGATTCGCCGAATGCAGACAACCGCGAGTTCCAGACATAAATGTAGGTCATTGACTGGACACACTCGTTCTTCCGCTGCCAAGAGAGAACTCGCGGGCACGGCGGTCCACATACAAGAGCGTGGCGGAAGGGCGGTATGTTCGCCGGACGGAGCCAATAGGCCGGCGGCGAGCGGCGGCACGCGGAAGTTGTGCGCGACTTAGGAGACGCTAGGGGTACCGGCAAGGATTAGCGCGGCAGCTCAGAGACCGATTCTGCACGATAGCTCGGGTCCCGTGATGTTTTGGGATATTGGCCGGCGACAGATGTACGTTTCGCCGGCTACGGGTCTGCCACCCGAGTGCGAATCGTCTGCTTGTAGCGCGGGGGCGAATGCTCCCATCGACTTTCAGCCTGCACTCCTCTCCATTGCTCGGCATCGCAGCACACCTTCCGGCCACGCGGGCGTCTCATCACCTGATGGGGCAATGGCTCGTGGGCCGGCCCCGCCTGTTCCCGCCTTTTGTGTCCCTCGTGCCGACGTGTCGGTGACGTTCATGTCGCCGCCGAGACCAGGGCGCTGGGGATGAACGGCCACCGGACAACGGCGCGTTGAGCCACGATGGTTCGATACGGCGTCGGTCCGACATCTCCGCTTCGTCCACCGGGGCAAGGTTTGCCCGGCCACCGCGCGTCAGCGGCCAATGCTGCGCGCGACGCGACCTTCCGGAAGCGATGGCTTGGCATCGGTCTTGACCCCGGCGAACCCATGGCGTACCGCGTGCTACAGATGGCGCACGCGTGGCCGGAAGAGACGGAGTTAGTGCAACTTGAAAACTGAGATTATCATCAACGTCGCCACCCAGGAGAGCCGCATCGCTATCCTGGAAGACGGGTCCCTTGTCGAGATTCTGGTCGAACGCCCGGACAACGAGCGTATGGTCGGGAACATCCACAAGGGCATCGTAACGTCGATTCTCCCCGGCATGCAGGCCGCGTTCGTCGACATTGGGCTCGAACGTAGCGCCTTCCTACATGCCCGCGACATAGGCGCGACACCCGATTTCGTCGGGGACGAGAGCGAGAGCGAAGACCTTTCGGCGGAGGCCAGGCGCAAGCTCCGTTGGACTCCCATCCAGGAGCAGCTGACCAAGGGACAGGAACTGCTTGTCCAGGTGACGAAGGAACCCATCGGCAGCAAGGGCGCCAGGCTCTGCGCGACCCTTTCGCTCCCCGGCAGGTTCGTCGTTCTTATGCCCTACACCGACCAGATCGGCGTCTCCCGCAAGATATCCAATTGGGGAGAGAAACGTCGGCTGAAGGGGCTTGCACAATCCTTGAAACCGGACAGTTGCGGCGTCATCGTACGAACGGTCGCGGAGAATAAGGGCGATCAGGAACTGCAGCACGATTTCGACCACCTCGGCCGCACGTGGGAACGCATCCGACGCAAGGCGAAACGACTGGAGGCGCCCGCCCTGTTGCATTCGGAACTGGGCATGACGACCAGCCTGATAAGGGACCTATTCAACGACGACGTCAGCCGCGTGATAGTCGACTCGCGGCAGGTCTACAGGGATATCGTCACCTATCTGAAAGGAACGG
>CAZSJP010000426.1:0-4876 GCA_964606675.1 uncultured bacterium | reverse complement strand
GAGGATGAGGTCCCCCGCCGCGATCGGCCCCACTGCGAACACGCCCTCGCCGTTGATGTCGGAGTCCTTCACCTCGACCTTGTGCGCCATCTCGGCAGCCTCCGTTAGCAGCGATTCCCGCGTCCACACCGACGGCAGTTCGGCACGAACTGCGAACGTGCGCGGTAGCGCACGCGAACGAAAGCCCCCGCGTTCACACCGACGGCAGTTCGGCACGAACTGCCAACGTGCGCGACAGCGCACGCGAACGAAAGCCCCCGCGTTCACACCGACGGCAGTTCGGAACGAACTGCCAACGCGCGCGCCAGCGCGCGAACTAGAACGTCCCCTCGCGCACTTGCCCCGCCCGGAGCCTCTTGCGGAGCTGCACGACCTTCTCCGGGGTCACTGACTCGTTTTCGGCCAACGGCACGTCCTTCTTCTCTTCTCCGAGCGCAGCGACGCTTTTCAGCGATGCCAGCGATTCGGCGCCCGCCACCGCTTTGCCACCGTCGCCATAGTACTCGAACCATGGCAACCCGGCGGACTCGTACTCGCTCGCCGTGGGAGGTACCGTTGGCGGCGATTGGCCCGTCACGTTGCGCCATACCATCGAGTTGGCAATGTGAACGAAGCAACGCGAGGCCCGCTCGACGTCCCAACTGTCGAGGCCGTACTCGTC
This sequence comes from uncultured bacterium, assembly GCA_964606675.1. Classification (GTDB taxonomy): domain Bacteria; phylum Latescibacterota; class MWCZ01; order MWCZ01; family MWCZ01; genus CAZSJP01. Next base: position 4,215 of record CAZSJP010000426.1, on the reverse strand, counting down.
GTCGTATATCTCCTGCCGCATTCTGCCGCCGGGCGCCAGGCCCATGCTGCCATCGTCCGGCGACGCCAGCGCGCAGCAGACCTCCTCCATCGCGTAGCCGGTAGACCTTTCCACCTTCGGGAACAGCCTCTCGAACACCGGCTTCTTCATCGGGAGGGCCATGATCTGCATGCCGCCGTGCTCTGCCTTCCCCGTCAACTGCTCCTCGGCTGTGTAGCCGGCGCCTAGCGGCATCGCGACGAACTGCCGGACGATGCCCTTCTCCACGCAATATCCGTCCAGCCACGGCTGCTCAGGCACCGTCACGTAGTTCTGCGGATCGCCTACAGGTTTCCCCGACCACTCCTCACCATCAACGGCGTTTATCTTGCCCGCGGCGATCATGATCGCGAACGGGTATTCCGTGTCGCGGTCGCCGATGAAGTCCGAGTCGAAGTTGAGCCACATTGCCTCCGACTGATACATGGGCAGCATGACGCCACCGTGGGCAAGCCACCCTTCCGGCACGGCTTGCGCGAAGTCGTCTACGTGTCGTAGCGGAAACCGTCCTAGCCCCGGTGGCAGAGGATAGTCGCCATCGTCGTCGGGGATGCGAAGAGTTCTCTGGAAGCCGATCGTCAGCTTCGCGTCGGGGTGGACCTCGGGGAACGTGAACACCAGGCTGTCGTCTCTCAGTTCGATCATGTCGCCACCTCAAGTCCTTTCTACCAATCGCCGTCGCGCACTTCCCGCACCAATCGCAACATCGCGTGGTCGGGCATGCCTGTGAGCTCCCTTATGAGCTCGGCGAACAGCTTCGGCCGTTTGCGTATCGCCGCCAGAAGATCGCCGGAGACCTTCCCGGCCATAGCGAGCAGCACGTCCGGGTTCTCGTCCAGAATGCTCGCCAATTCGACGATCTTCCGCTCGGACGGAGGAGGCTGCTGCCCCCGCTCGATCTTGCTCAGATACGACGGCTCGACCCCCAGCCGGGCCGCCACCTGCCTGAGCGAATACCGCTTGTCGGCAGCACGGAGTGACTCTCTACGCGCTCGGATGTATGTGCCGAATGTGTCGTCCATGTGTGTAGAGTATACTACACAGAACACGTATGTCAACCCCAGTGCTCAAGCCACCCCCTCGGGTCCCGAGTGTCGCTCGCATATCTTCCGCGGGAACCTGCCGTTCCCGAACCGGAGTGCCTCATGAGACCCAACGTCATCCTCATCACGACCGACCAGCACCGCTTCGACGCACTGGGGTGCATGGGCAATCCGCTCATCCGCACGCCGAATTTCAACCGCCTGGCTGCGTCGGGACTGCTCTACAGACGGGCATATTCGCCCTGCCCGCTCTGCGTGCCGGCTCGGGCGGTGCTCCTCACGGGCCTCGCCGCAGGCAGACTCGAATCGGGCCGCCCAGGGAGCATCGACAACGGCACACTCGTCGATGCCGACGTGCGGACCGTACCGACGCTCTTCAACGAAGCCGGCTACCACACCGAAGCGATCGGCAAGATGCACCTCTTGCCCATGGGCGATCCGCGCGGCTTCACGCGCCAGACGCTCTCCGAGGAGACGCGCTTCTACCGTTTCGCGCAGCGCGGCGGCAGGCGTCGGACACATTCGGAGAGAGGCCGCTCCGCGAAGCGAAGCAACAAGCCCGGATCGCCGAGCGAACCGGGCAAGGACGACTACGACCGCTATCTCGACGAGCGCGGCCTGCTCGGCTACGACAAGCCGCCCGAGATCGGCTACAACGAGATCAAGCCGCTCGTCAGCCCGCTAAAGGACGAGGATCACGTCACCACGTGGTGCGCCGACAGAACGATCGAGTTCCTGCGCAACCGGCCGAAGGCCGGCACGCCGGACGCCGACACGCCTTTCTTCCTGTGGACGTCATTCGTGAAGCCGCACGTGCCGTACGACCCTCCGCAGCCGTGGCACCGGATGTACGACCCCGACGAACTGCCGCCCCGTATCGTCCCCCGGGCGGGCGACAACCCTATGTACGAACACCACGTCAAGCACGCCGAATGGGACATGTACTCGGAGAAGTCGTGGAAGCTGGCGAAGGCGTACTATTACGGCGTCGTCTCCCACATAGACCACCACCTCGGCCGCGTGCTGGACGAACTCGACGCGCAGGGCATGTGGGACGACACCATGGTCGTCTTCACCGCCGACCATGGCGACTTCCTGGGCGACCACGGCATGTGGTACAAGAGCCTGCCGCACGAAAGCTCGATGCATGTCCCGCTGATGGTGAAGCCACCCGGAAGCAACCACCGGCCCGAGACCCGCGACGACCTGGCGGACCTTCACGACGTGACGGCGACCCTTCTGGCAGCGGCCGGAATTGACGCACCCGAGATGGCGCCGGGGGTCGACCTCCTTGCCGGACGCAACCAACGCGACGGCCTCGCCTGCGAGTTGGGTGGTGGCGCCGGACGATGGGCTGCGTGGGTCGACGAGCGGTACAAGTTCTGGCACTTCATTGAGGGCGGCTACGAGGAGCTATACGACCTGCATGCCGACCCCGACGAGACGCGGAATCTCATCGACACGCCCGACGGCAAGCGCGTTCGTGCCGAGCTGGTGCCGAAGCTCGTAGCGTGGATTCGCGAGTACGCGAACCCAGAGCACGTCATCGACGAAGGCGGCGAGCTACGGACGCGGCCGCAGAAGCTACACGAACTCCACGCGCCGGGCACCGCCGAGGGGCCGTTTTCGCGTGGAATCGGCGCATGGCCGAGGGTACCTGAGGCGTATCAGGAGGAGTAGGTCATGGACGCACGGAATGCGTTGATCGAGCGGGCACTGGCCATCGCGCTCGAAGCGCACACAGGGCAGGTGGACAAGGCCGGTCAGGCCTACATACTTCATCCGCTACGGCTCATGCATGCGATGCAGAGCGACGAGCAGCGTATCGTGGCCATTATGCACGACGTCATCGAGGACACGGATTGGACTCTCAACCGGCTGCGAGAAGAGGGTTTCGGCGAGCGGGTCGTGCGCGCGATCGACGCGGTGACCAACCGCCCAGGCGAGGACTACGACGAGTTCGTCATGCGCGCCAAGGCCGACCCGATAGGTCGCGCGGTGAAGATGGCCGACGTCGAGGACAACATGAACACGCGGCGCCTCGAGACACTGAAGGACAAAGACCTGAAGCGACTGGCAAAGTACCACCGCGCGTGGAGAACGCTTGCGAACCTGATGAAGTAGCCCGTCGAGGCTGTGTGGATTCAGCGAGTGGAGGGGGCCTGCCGGGAAACCAATCCCAAGTCGGGTTCTACCCCTATGGGAACCAGCGCTACATCCCTTCTGCACGCGCACTCTGGCTACTGCTTGCGGAACACTACTATTCGGTTCGTATTGGTGCCTTTCTTCGCGTTGTCCACACCCCACGTATGGGACGTCTTCGTGAAATTCTGTGCGTTGATGAGCACAAGCACTGGAAGGAGCCCGACATCCGTGCCGCAGACCAACACTGTTTCCTCCAGTTTCACTGCTCCCCCACGAACCTCCCCCACCTCAAAGGCGACATGACCCCCAGGCGCAAGCACGCGTTCAAGCTCAAGGAAGACCAGGGTCATAGCGGTCTGCCACTCGGTCAGTTTCTTTGCCATCGTTATGGCGACAGAATCAGCATCTATGCCGCAGAACCAACAACGGAGCCAATTGTCTTGTGCGTAGTTGACCACGTCAAGAAAAGGAGGCGACGTTACAACGAGAGATACAGAACCACTCGGAATGTCAGGGGTAGATGCGGCTGGATTCGTCAAGAAGAGCGCGCGGTCTCTGACCTGCGCCAACGTATCCCTCGTCACGTCGTCGCAGCTGGAGAGTAGCGAACGTAGCTTGCGAATGATCAGATCCGCGACAATGCGGCGTGGGGGCGTCTGCTCACGTCGCTCATTGATCTTCTGCTGCGACACGACAGACACAGCCTGGTTGGGAGGCAGAGTGTAGACAGAGAAGAACCCTGGGGAGTGCCCCGTGAGGCGGTTCAGTGCAACAACGCGAATCCATTCATCGGTGACGTCCAGTTGGTCTTCGGCCTCCCGTGTTCGCAGATACTTCTTCAGTGAGCAGATCTCACGCAGAGTTTCCGGATGATAGAACGTGAGGAGATCCTCGGGGTAGTCATCATGGTCACCGAAGTCGATCTCCCGCAGTCGTGCGGCAACATGCTCTGTGTGCGGTGGGTTCAGCCGCGGCGAGGTGATAATGG
>CAZSJP010000425.1:0-4879 GCA_964606675.1 uncultured bacterium | reverse complement strand
CCGGAACCGGGAGGATTGCAAATATGGCAGTGAAAGTCGACGTTGAGCTTTGCACCGGATGCGAGAGCTGCGTGGATGTCTGTCCGACTGAGGCTATCACCGTTCCCGACGACGTAGCAGTCGTCGAAGCGGATGAGTGCAACGAGTGCGGAGCCTGCGTCGATGAATGCCCGCAAGATGCGTTGACGCTGGACTGACTAGCGTCGGCACTTCGACCAGGGCACAACAATTCGGCAACCGAGAAGCGCGGCGACCCCGCCTTCTCGGTTGCCTCGTTTTGGTACGGAGAGGATGGAATCTGCAGCATTGCCTGGCGGCCGGACTCAGCCAATAGTCAGGGCCGAACGGACCGCGGCCGTCGCCATCGGCATGACGGTCCTGCTCGTGGCCCTTAAGGCAGCCGTGGGCCTTGCCACGGGCGCGGCGGTTCTGATCGCCGACGCGGTGCACTCCGCTGCCGATCTGTTCGCGCTCGGGGCGTCCTGGATCGGTCTGCGACTTGCACGCAGGTCCCCGACTTCGCGCTTCCCGTTCGGCTTCTACCGTGCGGAAACTCTGGCCACCCTCATGGTCGCCGGAGTCATCATCTATCTGGGGATTACGCTTATGCTCGACGCCGCAGTCTCCTTCGGGCGCGTGCCGCGTGCGACCGACACTTGGCTGGCCATGGGGACGGCGCTGCTTTCGGCGGCGTCAGGCGCTTTCCTGGCGATCTGGGAGAAACGCGTGAGCCGTGCTGCGGGCTCGGGCAGCCTCGCAGCCGCCGCCGACGAAGCCGCGATGGATGCGGTATCGTCGCTGATAGTATTCGTGGCGCTGCTGGCCAGCGTCTACGCGATCCCGTACGTAACCGGAGCGGCCACGATTCTCATCTCGCTGGCCGTGCTCAGAGTCGGCGTCTACCACGGGTGGCTGGCGCTGCTGACTTTGATGGATGCATCGGTCGACCCCGATCTGGAAGCATCGGTGACCGAGGAGCTGAGGAAGATCCCCGAGGTCCGCAACGTGCACAAGCTCAGGTCTCGTCGGTCGGGACCATGCTTCTTCATTGAAGGACACCTCCTCGTGGCCGGCTCGATGGACGTGATGCGCAGCCACTCCATATCCCACTACGCACAGTCGGTCATCCGCCGGGAGTTCCCCCGAGTCGAAGCGATGATATTGCACATGGAGCCGTATCTCGCCGCTCAGAGGAGAATGCTCGTGCCGGTGGATTCCGACGAAGGACTTACGGCGACCGTTTCAGAACGATTCGGCCGCGCCCCATATATCCTGGTCGCCACTGTTGAGACCGAACGGGTCGTGGACTGGCACGTCCACGAGAATCCCATGCGCATTCACAGATCCCGTGTGGGTCTGTCGGTCGTGAACAGATTCGTTCGGAGACAGGACCCCACGGTTGCACTTGTGCGCGAAATAGGCGAGATCGCCTACCATGCCATGCGGGATAGTTCGGTGGAGGTCTTCAGGACTGCGGAGATGGAGGCTGAAGATGCTATCCTGGCATACCTGAGCGGCGCGGGCGACTTGCTGATCGAGCCGACTCGATTGCTCGACGAGCTTCCCGACGATGCGCTCTAGGGCCCGCCTTCACGCGGTACGTCCGATGGGACAGCGATGTCCAGGCTGAAGCCGAATCGGTGATTCATCCACGTGCAGGCCTGACCGCCGCCGGCCGACCTGACCGGGGTAAACACTCCGCCGCATGCAGCTTTCGCGGCAGCCACCACGAACGGATCGTCGCCGGTCCCGATATCCACCTTCAGAACAAGCCCATCGGGCGCGACCAGCATTCGGACCGCTAGTTCGCCCTCCCACCCCTCGTCACGCTCCGACTCCGGGTACTCCGCTGTCGGCATACTGACCACTTGGGGCAGCTCTTCCAGCTGCTCCGGCAGCACGGTCAGCGCGTCGATCTCATCTTCGCCGAGCGTAGACAAGGCGAAGGGGGGGCACACGCCGGGCGGAAGCGTATCCTCGACAGCCGGCTGCTGTTGCGCCTGGTCGGGCCAATCCATCGGCACCGGCGGCATGCCGACGTCGAACCTGGACGGAGAACACGATACGACGCCGATGCCCAGCAGGCCGACGAGCACGATCGGCAGACCCATGCATGCCAAGGCGGCGCCGGAAGCCGCGCCCCGGGGCCTGTTCCTGTATGCCATGGCTCGTTGCATAGGTCCTGCTCGTCCGATCGACAATCAAGTATCCGGCCCGGTGTATGGTACGCTGGTCCTAACGGCCGCGGCAATCGGTCGACCATCGAAGCGCCGAGGTCGATCTCTGGCGCTAGTCGTCGGCAGCGTCTAGCGCCAGGCTCAGGAAGCCCATGAATCCGACAAAGCCCAATTGCGGGATATAGATCCCGCGCGAGATCGGTACGATCAGTATGATCGGGGCCAGCATCGACGCCACGTAGAGCGGCAGCTTCGCTTTCGGGATCGACACGGGCGCGCCCAGGAACGTGTTGAAGAACCTGAAATACGCCAGGTAGCTGAGGAAGCTGAGCGAGCCCAGAGCGTAGTAGCGCTCGTCGAACACTCCCGCCAAACCCGATATCCCGAGCAACCCCATGAGGCTCAGTCGCCGAGAGATGGCGTCTATCGCTCTGACGACGGATTCCTTTTTCATGCGCACAGCCTTTGGTTCGCGCCCATGGCCGAATTGCCGGCGCCCGGCGATCGCCTATTCGCCCAGTGCCTCGCCGATCTTCGCGGCGAGCGCCTCGTTCATCGCTTCCACTCCCTGCCGGCCATAATCGGCCGACGCTCCGCCGTCGGGATGGCTGGGCCGCGGATCTTTGCCCAGCACTCCGATGGGGGCGCTCTCCGGCATCGGGTCCAGCCTATCGATGTCGACCAGTTCCGGCCGCAGGTACATCATCAGCGACGTCTCCCACTGCGCCGCGTGGTCGCCGCTGAAACGGTCCTGTACCAAGTCGAACCCGATTATCGGTACCACCGTCGCCCGGCCCGTCTGGTTGAACTCCATGGCGATGTCTGTGGAAGGCCCGATGAGCGGGTAGTGCCCGGCAATCGTCACTATCACCTCGAATCCGAAAGTAGCGATCTCGTGTAGAGCGTGGCGAAGGACCGACTCGTACAGCTTCCAGCCGCCCTCCTCCTCCGAACGACGCGCATCTTCCTCGAATGCCTTGAGCGTCAGGCCGTGCCCCTCGATGATGCCTGGGCGATGATCGAAATCGCCGGACGTCTCCTCGTCGAACACCAACTCGGCGAGGCTCGACCGGTTGTCGCCCCACCAGAAAGTCGGCATTACGAGGCCGCCGGTATGCGTCGCGAAGTACTCCGCCATTGCGGTCGCCTTCACCGCATCGAGACCGACCGGGTTGTGTTCGCCGTGCCACTCAAGCACGCCCATGGGCAGATAGGCCACCGGGAATTCTTCCCTTACCTCTCGTATCTGATGAGGACGCATCTCGTAGTATCTGACCGGTCTCATACTGGCTCCTTTGCTTGCTCGCGCCTTCGTACGCGCTCACTCCGCGACGCTCCTGAGCGCCTCACGAACCTTCTGGTCCAGCCGCTCGGTGATGGCCATCATCGCTTTCTTTCCGTACTCCGCCGATGCCAGCTTGCGCGGGTCTTCGCCCAACACGCCGACCAGGACGGTGTTCGGGTCCGGGTCGAGCCTCTCGAGTTCGACAAGTTCGGGCCGAAGGTACATCAACAACGATGTCTCCCATCTGGCAGCGTGATCGCCGCCCTTGCCCCTCTCGTCGTGGAACAGGTCCTCGACCAGATCGCAGCCGATTATCGATATGACTCGCGCCTGCTCGGTCTCGTTGTAGTCTTCCGACACCCACTCGGCGGGTTCGCTGAGCGGATAGTGCCCCGAAAGCGTCACGATGACCGAGAAGCCGAGCGTGGATATCTGGTTGAGGGCATGACGATACAGCGTCGCCCACGTGTCCCAGCCGCCGTCGGCCTTCGAACGTTCGGCATCGTCCTGGAACGCGCGCAGATTGAGGCCGCCGTACCCAGCCATGATGCCCGGCCGGTGGTCGAACGCGTCCGGGCCGCCGCCACCACCGAACACAACCTCTGCAAGGATCTGACGGTTGTCGCCGTACCAAAGCGTCGGCATCACGAGGCCGCCGATGTCGCGCGCGAAGTGCTCGGCCATGGCCGTGGCCTTCACCGCATCGAGGCCGACCGGGTTGTGCTCGCCGTGCCATTCGAGCACCCCCATGGGCAGATAGGCGACCGGGAAGTCGTCACGGACCTCCCTGATCTGATGCGGACGCATCTCATGGTACCGGATCGGCTTCATCGGTCGTTCCACCCGCCTTCGCCATTGCGTCCCTGGCCATTCCAGCGCAGAAGATGATCGACCAACACAAGGGCGACCATCGCCTCGCCGATCGGCACGAACCTGGGCGCGAGGCAGGGGTCGTGCCGCCCTCTGACGACTATGGTACGTGGCTTGCCGTGGATGTCCACGGTCTCCTGCGGCACGGATACGCTCGACGTCGGCTTGATGGCTACGCGCATGACGATCGGCTCTCCGGTGCTGATTCCGCCGAGCATCCCGCCGTGTCGGTTCGTGACTGTACCGACGCGATCGCCTTTCATGACGATGGGGTCGTTGTGCTCGGAGCCGCGCATCGGCACGGCAGAGAAGCCGCTCCCGTACTCGAAGCCGACCACCGCCGGCGAACTCAGCAGCGCCCCGGCCATGTCGGCCTTGAGTTTGTCGAACACCGGCTCGCCCAGCCCCGGGAGCACCCCGGTAGCGACTAGCTCGACCGCCGACCCGATCGAGTCCGTGGCCATTCGGGCATCGTCGATCACCTTCTCCATGCGCTCGGCCGCTTCCGGGTCCGGGCAGCGGACGATGTTGGCCTCGACCTTCTCCC
>CAZSJP010000424.1:0-4910 GCA_964606675.1 uncultured bacterium | reverse complement strand
TCATCAACTTCCTCAGCTTGGGTGGTGACAACGTCATGACATTCCACACCTAGTCAGGCGTCGGCGGCGTGCGCACCGCGTTCTATCACTGACGAGACGAACGCGTCCAGGAATCTTCTTTCGACCGACCTGCGTCTTTCCGGCAGCCATCTATCCAACGCTCTGCGCCCCATAGCGATCAGCGCACTCTCGGTGCTGTGTCGAAGCACCGTGCACCGAACCGCGAGCGCGCCGCGTTTCTGCGTCAGTGCGAAGCACAACGTCGCCCGGCCGTTGCGTAAGCGTATCACCGCGACCGATGTGCGCACGTCGTGTATGGGCGGCGAGACACCACCCGGCATCCGTCGCACGACGTCGTCCGGGACGATAGCCCGGCACTCGTCGGTAAGCCGCGAGTTCCGCGCGAGGCGTTCGATGTTCTCCAGCGCGGCTCCTGCGTCCGATCGCAATCGCCACGTCCCGAGCGTGGCCGACGGGGCGGTCACCTGCGCCACGTCGGACACCTCCCTCAGCAGGCGCAGCACGGGAAACCACCGCGGCATCGATGCGTCGTCTGTTCGCGGCATCTCGCTACGGCCCCTCGCCGGCGCGAGGCTCGTCGTCGCGCTCAGGCGCCGTCCGCTCGCCGAGATCGACCTTCTTCTCCAGCGGAGGCCCGTCCGTGTTGAGGAAGAGCAGCCATGCTTCTCGCACGAGGGTGCCGGTGGATATCCTGAGTGCCCTGGCGTACGTCTCTAACTGCGGCGTGTAGCGGGCAACTCGTTCGTCCACGTCCGCGACTGCCAGATCGTCCGTCTTGTAGTCTGCCAGAACGAAGCCGCCATCGTCCTCGAACAAGAGGTCGCAGATGCAGGACGTGATCGTCAGACCGCCCGGGCGGCCTTCGTCGATCTCGCGCACGCTCACCTCGCGCCAGCACTTCTCGGCCTCCTCGGCCCGCTTCGTGATGCCGCACGCGAGGCCCTGTTGCACGAGGCGTTCGGCTTGCGGCCGGCGCTCTTTGTCGAGGTGCTTCGCCTCTGCATGCATCAGCACCGTGCGAGCGATCGTGTCGCTGTCGTCGCCGCTGATCAGGTCTTCCAGGGCTGAATGCACGACGGTGCCCATCAGCATCGCCTGCTCCCTCTCGGTTCCGCGCCGCCCGGCACCATCGTCGGAGCCACCTGCATCGTCACGGTCGCGTTCTTCGTCGTGGTCGGACGGGCGCTTGTGATTCAAGCGACGCGTCAGGGCCGATTCTCGCCACCCGTGTCGTTCGTCCGTCAGATTCCGAAGCTCGTCCGCCAGTTCCGCGACTGGCCGCTCAAGGACCTCTTCCTCGCTGCTCGCGACCGCCCCGTTTGCGTCCGGCGACCACTGCATGAGATCTTGCACGCCGGGCGCGCTCAGTATCAGGCGCTGCCACGATTTCGACTTCGCCGCGGTCGTTCTCGGCAGAAGCAGGTAGTCTCTCGCCCGTGTCATCGCGACGTACAGGAGGCGGACGGATTCAGCGGCGTCGCGCTCCTCGTTGCGCGCTTCCAAACGGCTCCAGCCGGGCGTTTCAAGCAGTACGTCGCCGGCCCGGATCTCCATGCCGACGTCGGCAGCCGCGCTTCGGCCGCCAAGCGATCCCGGCTCCACGCCGGGATCGCCGCTCGGCCGGTCGCGCCTGACGGCAAGGAACTTGGTCTTGACGTTGCCGCCGGCCGTGCGGTCCGCGGCGAGGTCGATCAGGATCGCGACCGGGAACTCGAGGCCCTTCGCCTTGTGCATACTGAGCAAACGCAGCCGACTTCCCGATGGGTCGTCGAACGCGGCTTCGCCCTCGTCGCTGCCGTCTTCGCGCAATGAGCGCAGGTGCTCCTGCAGGCGTCGAAACGGCACAGGCCCGTCGCTCTCAAGATGCCTCGCCTCATCAACGACCTTGAGGAGATTGGCCACCGCCCGTTCGCCGGTCCGCGTTTGAGCGTAGACTGCCAGCGCGCCGGTGCGGTTCAGCAGATCCATGAGCAACTCAGAAGGCCTCTTGTCGCGCCTGGTACGGTGCAGTTCATCCAGGCATTCGAACGCGGCTCGGACCGAGTCGGGGTATTCGTCGGGCACGGTCTCCCGATAGTCGAACCGCCCTCGGAGCGCGGCGCGCGCAAGGTCGGCGTCGGACACTCCGAAAAATGGCGAGCGAAGTGCCGATACGATTTGCAGTTCGTCGCCCGGCTGCTCAATGGCCGTCAGCACGCTGATGAGCCGCACCACCTCTTCGCGGTCGAAGAACGTTCTGCCGCCTAGGTGGTGATACGGTATCCCGGCCTGTTCCAAAGCCCTCAAGTAGGGCGCAAGAATCGTCGACTTGCGGTACAGGACTGCTATGTCGCCGTACGTCACCGGGCGCTCGTGGCCGGTGTCGGGGTCGCGAACCGACCACTGCTCGCCGATTGCTGCCTTGGCCGCCGCCGCGACGAGCCCGGCCTCGATCGGGCGACCCTCGCCGATGTTGCGGACCTCGCCCGCGTCCCGCGGCACGACGATGCGGACATGCGCGCGGTCGGTGCGCCACGGCCCCGGCCCCGCTTCCATGGCTCGATAGCCAGGCTGGAACGCTATGTCCCGGTCCGGGTCCTCGTTGCCGAACGCTTCGGCCCGGGAGAACACGTCGTTGGCTGCCGATATGATCTCAGGGTGCGATCGGAAGTTGGTGCTGAGTCGGCATCGGCCGTTCTCGCCGACAAGCCGCCCGACGTCGGCGTATGTCTCGATATCGGCGCCACGGAATCGGTATATGGACTGCTTCGGGTCGCCGACGACGCAGAGCTTGCCCGGCACCAACGATTCGTCCCCGGCCGCGCCCGCTCCGTCGTCAACGTCGCGTCCCGATGCCAACATGACGATAAGCTCGGCCTGCACCGCGTCGGTATCCTGGAACTCGTCCACGATCAGATACCGGTATTCGGCCCTCAGCCGGCGCCTCGCCGTGGGGCTGTTGCGCACCAGGTCCCGTGCGCGAAGCAGCAGATCGTTGAAATCCAGAGCCCCTGCCGCATGTTTCGCGCGCTCGTGCGTCGCGACGTAGCCCGGCCCGGTGGGTGAGTCGGCGGGCCGCGAGAGCCAGCGTACAACGTCGCCGACGGTCCGGCGCGACACCTGCTCGGCCACTGCGCCGACAGCCTCCACGACCGGCTTGGCCGTGCCGCTCTTCTCGCTGAATGGCAGCGTGCTCACGATCAGACGGTCCATGTCCTCGCCATCGGCATGCGCCGACGTGATGTCTGCGAGCCAATCGCGCATCTGCCCGATGACGCTGCTGCTCGGGCGCTTCATGCCGAACGCCTCGCCGTCGTCTTCGATTCTGTCGATGAGGCGACTGAGCGCGGCTATCTCGTCGGCCCATTGGGGGAAAGGGGCGGCGGAGTGCGCGAGTTCATCGGGCCGCACCCGCGTCCGGTACTCGAGCAGATGGCGGGCAATGTCGTACAGCATGTCCGGTGTCAGGCCGAGGTCCATAGCATGCAGAACGGCCGTATCCTCAGGTGGCAAGCCCCCTTCGTCGAAGCGCTGTAGCTCTCGTGTGATCCACTCATCCCACTCCGAGCGCTGCATTTCGGCTGCTTCGCGGCTGTCCATAATTCTGAACTGGACGTCGACGCCCGCTTCGATCGGATACCGGCGCAGGATGTTCGAGCACAGGCCGTGGATGGTTCCGATGGGCGCCCGCTCAAGCTCGGTGAGCGCTTGAGCCAAGCGTTCCGAGCGCACCATAGACGTTTCGTCCCATCCCGCCTCGGCAATTCCCGAGAACAGAGCGACTCGCAGGCGGTCCGTCATCTCCTGGGCCGCCCGGTCGGTGAACGTGATCGCAACGATTTCGGTCAATGCCGGCGGGCGCCCTCCTCCGGCGGGAGTGGTTGTCAGCAGCGCCAGGATGCGCGCGACCATCGTCGTGGTCTTGCCGGTCCCGGCGCTGGCCTCCACAATCAGCGTCTCTCCGAGGCTGCCGGTGGCGCGCTCGCGTTCGGACTGGTCAGGGAGATTCATCCGGCACCCCTCCCCTCAGCCTCGCGAGGCCATCCATAGACGCGTCGCGCCCAAGCTGCGGCCATCGCTCGGACAGGTCTGCAAACGAGCCGCATGCAGCCGATACGTTGCAGCGCGTGCACTCGCCATGCTGACCCGCCGGGTCCGTCTCCGGCACCGGGGCGAAGACGCCGGATCGGACACCGTCCAGGAACACGGCGATCGCGTTCCGCAACTCGTCGGTCACGTCACCGGCGTCGACCTCGACGCACGGCCACGAAGCATCGCCCGGGCCGGCGTTGGTCGGGACCGGCTCGCCCAGGTGCACGTACGCCGAGCCCGAAACCGTGCGGTCGTCCTCGATGGATGACAGCCACTCCACCAGGCCCAACGAATAGACGGCGAGCTGCGTCGTGCGACCGCCGCTCAAGTTGGCGCCGATCCTCTGTTTCTTGCCGGACTTATAGTCCATTACGCGCGCGAACGGCCCCGATGTGGCGAAGTCTACTCTATCTGCCTTGCCGCGCAACAGCACCGTGCCGTGGTCGGGAACCGCGATCTCGATCGCTTCGGCCGACGAGGCCGGATCGACGGTCCCGATCGGTACGCCGAAGCCGAACTCGAGGTACCGCGGCTGCCACTGGTCGGATTCCCGCAGCGCCAGGTCGATCGCGCGCCACGCTTTCTCGCACACCTGTTCCCACTGGATGCGCCACATCGCAGCCGACCGGAGTTCCACGAATTGGGGCGGAGCCTGCCCCACCACCCTCACGAGTTCGTCGAAACGAGCGCGGCACTCTTGTCGGACCGATTCCCGGAAACCGGCACCCTCGTCGATCAGATCGCGGAAGTACCTATGGAGCAGCCGGTGCAAGATGCTGCCGGAGTCCATGGCGTCCAGAACGAGTTCCACACCGGGA
>CAZSJP010000423.1:0-4918 GCA_964606675.1 uncultured bacterium | reverse complement strand
CGCGAATTGCGATCCGCCGTGGGCCTCGTAGATGTCCTGGGCGGTTCCTCGCGCTCCGGAGCACCCCGCTATCAGGGATGCGGTGGCGGCCAGAGCCGCGAGCGTTGCGGCGATCCTGGACGTCGTTCTCATGCGACTATCCTCCTGGTTCGGTGATTCACTCGCGCCGAGCATCGGCGCGCGACCGGGCGTGGTCGTGACGCACGAACAAATCGTCCGCCACGGCGATACCTTCCTGCTAAGCTTGTGCCCCACCTTGCACCGCGTACCGGCATAGGGTAACACCGATGTGCCACGGGACCCAGGCACGTCAGCTCGTAGGGCGATGGCTACTTTCCGGCCCGACTCCCTGGCCCGCTCCGTCTCGGCACAGCCGCTGCCGGGCGCCGCGCCGGATTGGCGACCCGTCTGCTCAGGAATGGACGAGCCGACCCTACTCCGCGAGGCACGCGGCCACGTCGCGAGCGTTCTGCGCTATCATATCCGGATCACTGTCCGGACACATGCCGACTATGACACCGTCCTTCGGCTGAAGCGATGTGGCGACGTCGCTGAGCGCTTCGGAGAAGCTCTTGCGCCCGGCGGCAAGGATCTTGTACGCGAAAACCGGCTCGGGAGAACTCGCCAGAGCGTCCAGCGCCGGCTGACGGTCGTCGTCGTAGAAATGCTCGCCAGAGTCGTCAGCGTCGATCTTCCCACGACGCCCGCCGATGTTGTACATGCACTGCAGGCAGAAATCGACGTCGACGCCGGACCGTCTCCGCGCCGCGTGGAAATCCGACTCGTGAGTTGCCGACCCCGCCGGCAGGCCGAGCGATCGGATCAGCTCGACGGCTTCGCCCATGCCTGACCAGTCCTCGGAATCCCGGAAATCCTTCGCGGTGCCGCCGTGTATATAGATGCCCGATGCGCCGTTGCCCGCCGCTTGCCGAATGTTGTCGAGCAGCGACCGTCGCTCGGGCGCGGTCTGCGCGAACCACGCGATCTTCCCGCCATCGTTCCAGTACTCGGCCAGCGTGCGCATCACGTGGTTGTCCGCCCGCCCGAACAGCGCTGTGATGCCGTTACGCTCGCATTCGGCGAGCGTCTCCTTGATGCGCGCGGTCGTGAAGTAGTCGCGCATCTCGATGTCCCGCTCGCGGTTCTGGTGAGATATGCCGCTCAGCGGGTTCCCTCCGATTGCAAGCCTGCCGACGGTCACGTTGCCGATGGTGGTGGTGGGTATCACGTATTCGCTCCGAAACGGGTTCAGTCGGCGTGTCACTCCAAAGATCGCTCCGCGCAGCCAGAGGGCCAACTCGGGGCCCTCGATGGCCACACACGTCATTGCTCCGGCACCAAGTGTGCCGTCGAGACGACGCGCATCGCGGCATCGGCGGCGACTGTGATCGTCAACTCGTACACGCTCTCCGCCTCCGATGGCCCAACCGGCAGGCGCCAAACCTGCCAGCCGCACGGATACGTTCTCAGACCAACGGCCTCGGCGAATGGCGCATCCTTCCCGTCGAGCGTGAAAGCCGCAGCGAAGTACCGCCCGGCGTTGCGGCGGGCGACCACGCGCTCGCCATCGAACACTTGGGCTGCAACCGCCAGAATGCCTGCGGTCGGACGCGCGGGAACCGTCAGCGTACCGCGGAGGGTGGTCTTCGTGGGATCCTCGGCTTCGGAGCCCTCGGCCGCTTCCTCGGCGAGGAGGCGCAGATGCGGCCCGTCGGCGGTTGTCGCCAGGTCCGCAATATCGATCGCGCGGCTCGGCTCGGCGAAGCTCCGAGCTATCTGCTCGTCGGGCAGCGAGACCCCAAGCGCAGCGGACGACGCCGGCTGCACGATCTCCACGAGGACGACGTCGAACGGTCGGAGAGCGAGGGTGATCGCGCCCGTGAACGACGCCTCGCCATCGTCGACGAGCCGAGCCGGCGCCGGGTATCGCCGGTAGACGCTCCACTCCATGCCATCGGGCAGGCCACACTCCGAACCGAGGGAAAGCTCGACGGACACGTCCTCCCACGTCGGGTTGTTCACGGCGACGAACGCACGTTCGCAGGAAGCGCAGGCGTAGCCGTACGGCTCGTCGTCGAGCGGATCGCCCACCACCAGGCGCGAGTTGCCGAAGCACTCAGGGTGTGCCCGCAAGAGCGCGATGAACTCGGCGATCTCGCGTCGTTCGGGCGGCGTGAGCCAGTCGTGGTCGCTCCAGGGCTGCGCCAGCATGCTACCGCGGCAGATATCCATCACGAACGCCGCCTGCCACCGCTCCTTGCCGATGCTGCTATTCCACCACCAGTCCGAGAGCCATACGCCGAGCGAGTCCTTGCCAAGCGGCGGGACGTCGCGACAGTATCGCTGCACCTGGTCGAGGCCAAGCGTCACGCCGTCTCTGACGTAGAGTGTCGGCGCCGCGGCCGGAGATGCGGCCTCCACGGCCACGCCCGGCTCGAACAGAGTGTCGGCATGGAGGAGCCACCACGGCGAACGGCAACCCCAGTAGAGCATGAGGAGGACGTCCGGGCACTCGGTATCCATCTCGCTTAGGAACGAGATGAACGCATCGTGTATCGCTTCCGTGGAGTAGATGCCTGGCAGATGGTCGTGCGCAAGGTTCGAGCAGTAGGAGCGGTTGTTGTCGAACTTGAGCAACCGGACGCCGTTCTCGCGGATGTGGTGCCGAAACGCGTTCACGTAGAGGCTCTTAGTCGGGTCGGTCGCTCTGCAGAGAAACGCCTTCTCTCTCTGGTAGTGACCCGGGGCGTACGATTCGTTGTACGTCCGCGTGGTCGCGACAGCCGGGTTGCGGCCGATGGTCCAGTCGCCCATCGAGCTGTCGATCCACAGTCCCGGCGCGCTCCCGAGCTTGTGGATCTCGTCCCGCACGTGGTCGAATCCGTCCGGAAACCTGTCCGGTGCGAATCGTGTGAGGTCGCCACGCGAGTCCACCCAGAAATCCGTGTTGTACACGTCGTACCGGCAGCCGGTATCCCCTTGAGCCTCAGCGACCTTGGCGAGGCTGTCCAGCACGATCTCCTCGCTGTTCTTCACCCACTGCCCGGGGTCTTCATCGATCGGCCACGAGCCGAACGCCGTGAATATCGCATACGGGTGGTCGTGCCCGCGTACCGTCCTGCGCATGCGGCTTTCGATGTGCCGCAGGAACTGCTCTCTGGCCTCGCCATCTTCACCGACGCCGTACACGACCTCGCCGGCATCCCACGACTGCCCGGGCGCGAGCGCAACGCCGGGATAGCGTGTCAACGTCACTCGGCCGTTGTTGCCGACGTTCCAGCCCGAGGGGCAGGCGATGCTGACGAACCGGTCGTCGTCGATGTAGACCGGGAAGCCGCGCTCCCCATCGGAGACGGACGCCTGCGTTTGGTAATCGCCGAGCCGCGCGTGCATCAGACGAACCGGCTCCGGTCCGGTGTTCGTGTAGGAGGTCTCCCTGCGAAGCACCGGGTCATCTGCGTTGGCGCGGTACCGCACGCACGCCGAGAGCGTTTGGTCGTCGGCTCGTAGCGAGACCGTAACGACTGACCCCCCCGGATTTCCGTTCTCGACGTCGACCGTCTCGACCAGGAGCCGCGGCGTCGTCAGCGCCGTGCCGGCGACGACGTACCTCTCGAACGGGGTTGCCAAGATGCTGGGAGCCGGCAGGTGCCAGTTGTGGAAAGGGTCGATCTCGTCGAGTTCCCGAGGTCGGACGAACTGGTCGCGAAGCTGCACGGCGATCACGTTGATCTGCCCGATTCGCACGTGCGGACCGATCTGCGACTCGGGGCCGATATCGAAGACGCCCGGCGTGTTCCACCGTCCCGAAGTCCGCCGCGTGCCGACGACGTATCCGTTGAGGAACACGCGCATGTAGCGGTAATCGCCGAGACCATATCCCCCGAGCACCAGGCTGAGGGGCAATCCCGCTGCGGAATTCGGTACGAACAAGTTCGTGCGCGCCCAGACGCACCGGCCCGCCGCCGAGACGCCCTCGTCGATGAACGTGTCGTTGACTCTCCAAGCCGAATCGTCGTACTCGGGGGCGTAGAATCCGCTGAGAAAACCGGAATCCTCGTCCGGATCGGATACCTGCTCAGCGGACGGCTGGATCGCCCAGCCTTCGATCCAGTAGCGACCGTGGGCCGCGTCCAACTCAGCTTCGCATTCGAGACCGTTCCCGAGCGAGACGGTCCGCCCGGTCAGCCGGTTCTCCCAGTCGACGCCGCGCAGACCGTCGGCCGTGTCGAGACGCAACCGGTACGATGGCGTTTCGATGCTGATCGCTGTGCCGTCGGTTCGTGCGATCGATGTCTCACGCTTGCTGCTCACTCCAGCAATCTCCTTGCGTCCTGTTGCTAAATGGCTATATGCTGCTACCACACTCCCGGAGATCGCGCCTGGACACAGTTCCGAAGGAACTGCCAACGTGCGCGTCAGCGCACGACCCTCACCGCCATCTCCGCGCTCAAATCCAGGTAGCGCTTGATGCCCTCGGGCGTGACGTTCCATGGGATGTGGTTACCGACGCACATGATGTAGCCACCCGACATCTTCGACGTCTCGACCATCGACTCGACCATCGCGCGGATCTCGTCGGGGTCGTTCCGGGTCAGCACGCGGTTGTCGCCCTCGCCGGCGATGAAAGGATTGTCGTAGTCGCGAGCGATGCGCTTGTAGTCGGTGTATGGCTCGCTGATAATGCCGCGGGCGCCGCACGCCATCACGTCGTCGGCGAACTCGGTCATGCAGCCGTCGGCCATGAACAGCACTTCTTTCCCTGAGTCCTTCACTATGCCCCAGAACTCCTCGTAGCGCGGGAAGATGTACTTGTGCATCCACTCCGGTGAGCACACCGGCCCGCGCGAGGTGACTATGTCGTCGTGGCACAGAACGAAGTTGACCGGCAGCCGGGCAAAGGCCCGGAACACGCGCC
>CAZSJP010000422.1:0-4921 GCA_964606675.1 uncultured bacterium | reverse complement strand
AGAGCGGGTGGGCTCGACACGTCGTTTGCCGTTCGGGGGCGAGTGCTGGGCCCGTCTGGCGGCCGCTACGTCGGCCCCGACGGTCGCGCGTCGCTGGACGTGGGCAGGAATGTATTCCCCGAGCCGATGTTCGTTCGGATCGAACGGGACGATATGCCCCAGTTCCCGGAGCTTGAGCCGGTAGGTCGAGCCTACGTCTACGAGCCGCAAACGTACCCACTCGCCGGCGAGGCGACGGTAGCCGTTGAGCTGCCCGACACTACCGACCTCGACGGGCTTGCGCTCTACGCGTTCTCTCCCAGGAAGGCCGACTGTCTCGCGGTGCCCGAGCAGGCGTTCGACACATCCGTTCGGGCCAGAGTCTCCAGTCTGTCCACTGTTGGCTTCTACCGCGACCGCACACCCCCTTCGATCGGGTTCTCGCGGCCATCGAGAACCACCTCCGACCGTCGCCCGACGATAGTAGCCTCGGTGCAAGACAGGGGAGCGGGTTTCGAGCGAGACGACAGCGCCATGGAAATGCGCGTCGACGGACACTGGGTGCCGGCCGAATACGACCCTGAAGAGCACGCGCTGATCTTCCGGTCTCCCCGCTCGATGTCTCTGGGGCGTCACGAAGTGGTTGTCCACGCGCGAGACAAGGTAGGCAACGAGTCTTCGGCCAAGCTGCGGTTCGCGATTCAGTAGATACGTCGTCGGATCGACGGTCGGCCGCTGGAGAATGACCCGAGCGATGACGAGTCCATCCACGCTACGAACAGCCTACGCGCTGATCGCTATCACACGGCCCGGCAACACGACGCTCACCGCGTTGTCCGTGTACGTGGGCAGCGTCTGCGCCTACGCGCCGCTGGGCGTCGACGTGGCCCTTGCGTGTCTGTCGGCGGCGCTGATCGCGGCCGGTGGCTACGTCGTCAACGACGTCTTCGACCTCGAGATCGATAGGGTCAACCGCCCCGACAGGCCGCTGCCGCGGGGTGACCTCTCGCGACCTGCCGCCGCGGCGTGGGCGACGGTCCTGACGGCCATGGGGCTGGCGTCGTCCTGGCCGTTGGGCTGGCCGCTCCGCGCAATAGCGCTCATCGTCGTCGTTGTCCTCACGGCCTACGCCGCGAAACTGAAGCGCACCGTGCTGGTTGGTCACACGGCCGTTGCGGTTGTGAGCGGACTTGCGTTCATTTACGGAGGTCTGCTTGGCCCGGAAGCACGGATGGCGCTCGTGCCGGCGGCGCTTGCGTGTGCGTTCCATCTGGGGCGGGAGATGCTCAAGTGCGCCGCCGACTTGGCTGGGGACCGGTCCGCGGGTGCGGAGACGATGGCGGTGCGCTGGGGTGTCGCGCGCACGTGCAAGCTTGCGACGCTGCCTCTAGGGCTGATGGTGTTGGCATCTCCGTTGCCCACACTGTGGGGATGGTTCGGCGTCCCATACTTGGTTGCGGTCCTGCTTGGCGCAGACATGATCCTTCTGCATGTCTCGTTCAGCGCGTTTCGCAGGCCGGATGAACTGAACGCTTCGAGGCTGGCGAGCATCATGAAATGGGGGATGCTCGCGGGGCTGGTGGCTGTCTGGGGGGACAGATGGATACTCTGGCAGGCGGAGGCTGGATTCTGACAGGCGGAGCCCTATTGCTCTCTGCGTCAGCCGCTGCAGCGGCCTGGGGGCTTCGCACCGTGACGCCAAGTGGCGCACTCGGCATGGCTATCCTGGCCGTGACAGTCTTCGTCGGCGGCGGAGCCACGTGGCTTGTTCCGATCGTACTGCTCTTCGGCACTTCGGTGTTGCTGGGGCGGGCCGGCAGCACCGCGGCGAATCACAGC
The DNA here is from genome assembly GCA_964606675.1 of uncultured bacterium. GTDB lineage: Bacteria > Latescibacterota > MWCZ01 > MWCZ01 > MWCZ01 > CAZSJP01. The sequence goes on along the minus strand of CAZSJP010000422.1, from coordinate 3,103 downwards.
TCTCGTACGCTCGGGCAAGTTGCTGCAAACGGCGGCGTTGCGTGGCTGGCAATCGTGCTGATGCTGCTTGCCGAGGGTGCGCAAGCGTGGAGCGTGGACGACGCGGGGTTCGTGTACATCGGCGCCTTAGCCGTGGCTACATCCAACACCTGGGCGACGGAGTTCGGCACGAGATTCGGACGTGGCGCTCAGGACATCATGACCGGTCAGAGCGTTAACGCGGGCACGTCGGCAGCGCTCGCCGGAGCAATCATGATCGCGCTCACACTTCCGGTTGTCTTGCCACGATATGCGGGCGACTGGAAGTCGATAGGGGCAATCGCTTTCATCGGTTTTGCAGGCATGGTGATCGACAGCTTCATCGGATCGGGAGCGCAGCGGCGCTATCGCTGCAAGAAGTGCGGCACACTAACCGAGGAACCCCGGCACTGCGATAGAAGAACGTCGATCCGTTCCGGCCTGTTCACGAACGATCAGGTCAACTGGCTGGCCACGGCAGCCGGAGGCATCGGCGCCTGGTGGTGGGCTGCATGACGTCGGAGCCAAGCGCGCTCGCGAGGTTGTCTGTTCTGCCCGATGTCTGCGATCGCGCCGTGGATGCCGGCGAAACCCCTGGCGGAGTGTTCCTGGCGGGGGTTGGCGCCGAGGTCGTCACGAAGCTCGCATTCGGCAACCGGTCGGTGGCTCCTTGCCGCGAAAGCGCGACGCTCGACACGATATACGATCTGGCATCTCTCACCAAGCCTATCGCAACGGCAACGTTGGTCATGCAGGCGGTTGAGGAAGGTCGGCTCAACCTGATTGAGCCGATTGGGCGCTGGCTGCCCGACGTCGAGCCGACTCCGCTCGGGACCCTGACTCCGCGAGATCTGCTGCTGCACGTGAGTGGGCTGCCCGCGGGCTGCCCGATGCCTCCCGGCGATATCGAACCGCGCGACGTCGTTCGGGCCATCGCGGAACTTGGGCAGGATCGTCCTGCGGCCGAGGCGTTCGTGTACAGCGACCTCGGGTTCCATCTGCTGGCCGACATAGTCGAGCGCGCCTTCGACGACTGCTCGTTCGCCGACCTCGCGCGCAGCCGTGTGCTGAAGCCGCTTGGGATGAACGATACCGACTTCGGAGTTGGCCGCGCGGACATGGCGCGGTGCGCACCCACGGAGGCGGTCGATGGCGTTTGGCTCCGTGGCACCGTCCACGACCCGGTGGCGCAGCAGCTCGGCGGAGTTGCCGGACACGCCGGGCTATTCGGCACCGCGTCCGACCTTGCCGTATACTGCCGTATGATCCTGGGGCGGGGCGAGTGCGACGGCACCCGGGTCATGGCCCCGGCGACCGTCGATCTCATGACCGAACCGGTGCCACTGCCGGGAGGCGTTCTCCGCTCGATGGGGTGGGACGTGGACACATACTACTCGAGTCCGCGCGGCGATGTCATGCCCAGACGGGGTGTCGGGCACACCGGCTTCACGGGCACCTCGATCTGGATCGATCCGACGAGCGGGCTCTACATGATATTGCTCACTAACCGCGTGCATCCCGACTGTTCCGGCGACGTAGTCCGTTTGCGCCGAGTGGTTGCCAACGTGACAGCCGCTGCGGTGCTCGGATGACCATGCGCCACGAACCGAGCTACCTTGCCCTTGCGCAGGAGGCCGCGCTCGCGGGCGGCAAGGTCCTGATGAAACACTTCGGTACGCTTGCCCCGGACGAAATCGTCAAGAAAGGCGCGAACGACTTCGTATCGCGCGTCGATACCGAATCCGAAGCCGCCATACGTCGCGTCATACTAGAAGCGTGCCCCTCCCACGAGTTCCTCGGAGAGGAAGGCGGCGCGGTTGGGGCTTTGTCCGAATGGCGCTGGCTGGTAGACCCCCTCGACGGCACCTCCAACTACGTCAGCGGCCTGGCACAGTTTTCGGTATCGATAGCCCTCCACGATCACGGTAGCCCGGTCGTTGCCGTGGTGTACGACCCGGTTCGAGACATCACGTACCAGGCCGAGCGCGGGGCCGGCGCGCGATGCAACGGAGAGCCCATGTCGGTGGCCTCGGCCCGTGGTATGGCCGACTCGCTGATCGGCACCGGGTTTCCCTTCAGGCACCATGAGGTGCTGGCCGAATACGTCGAGACGTTCCAGCGCGTCTTCACGTCGTCGGCCGGCGTGCGCAGGATGGGGTCGGCGGCGCTCGACCTTGCATACGTCGCGTGCGGTGCAACCGGGGGGTTCTGGGAGTTCCTGCTCTCTCCGTGGGATGTCGCGGCGGGCGCGCTTCTCGTAGAAGAGGCCGGGGGAGTCGTGACGGACACCGAGGGCGGCCAGAACTACCTCGAGTCGGGCAACATCGTCGCCGGAGCACCGGCGGTCCACGAGGCGCTTCTCTCGGCGATCAACCCAGCCCGAAGCGAGCCGCCCGGCTAACCGAGCGGCCCAGCCGTCAGGGGCTATTCACGGGTGTCGGGCCGACTACCCGAATATCTCGTTTGCCCACGCGATGGTCGGAGCCAACGCTTCGGCATCGGGCTTCGTGGGCCACAGTTCGAGACCGATGTATCCCGAATAGTCGGTGTCGGCTATCGCCCGGAACACCTGCTCGTAGTTGATCTCGCCGGTACCCGGCTCGTGCCGCCCGGGCACGTCGGCCATGTGGAAGTGCCCGATCTTGTCTATGTTCGCGTTGATGGTGTCGATCAGGTTGCCCTCGGTGATCTGCTGGTGATAGACGTCGTACAGCAACCGGACCCGTGGGCTGCCGACCTCGTCTACGATCTCGATGCCCTCGGCGGTGGTTGCGAGGTAGTATCCCTCATGGTTCACGAGCACGTTGAGCGGCTCGACGACAACCGATACCCCGGCGTCTTCGAGGCGCCCGGTGGCGATCCTGAGGCCATCGACGATACTTCGGTGCTGATCGGTTCGGCTCACGCCTTCGAGTTGCTGGCCGACCGTCACGTTCATCGTCTTGCATGCCAGCCGCTTCGCGACCGCGATGGAGCTTTCCACTGCGTCGCCGATGCCGGCGCGGTTCGCCGCGTCGACGAGCGGACCGCCGGTGTCGCACACGATTGAGGACACGGCCATTCCGGTTTGTTGTTGGGCATCGAC
>CAZSJP010000421.1:0-4923 GCA_964606675.1 uncultured bacterium | reverse complement strand
CGGCGGCCGGGCCTGGACGCTCACCGGCAGGCTCGACCTCACGCCGGACGTGACGTACCGTCGCGCGTGGTCGATGGCCGTGTTCCGGGGTCGGCTGTTCTGCGGCACGCTCCCGTCCGGCCACGTGCACTCGTTCGAGGCCGGCAAATGCGTGACGTCGGACTCGGCTCTAGAGCCGGGCTGGCGGCATCTGGTCGGCGTGCGCGACCGCGATTGCCTGCGGCTCTACGTCGACGGCACCGAAGCGGCCACTTCCGCTTCGTTCGGCGGGGCGAGCTACGACCTTGGCTGCGCCGCGCCGCTCAAAATCGGCATGGGCGCAATGGACAACTTCAATGGCAACATATGCGACGTGCGGCTTTACGACAGGGCATTGAGCGCCTCGGAAGCCGCTGAGCTATATACATTCTGAAATCCCGCGGACATGCGGTGAATCTTCGAACCCGCAACATGGAGAGTGCCATGAAAAAGCTGAAAGTAGCGATCATCGGCTGTGGCAAGGCGAATCCCGAGAAGGACGCCAAGCAGCACGGAATCTCGCACACGCACGCATTGGGCTACAATGCGACGGACGGGTGCAAGATCGTCGCCTGTGCGGACATCGAAGAGGAATACGCCAAGGCGTACACCGGTCTCTACGACATCCCGAAGTATTACCTCGACTACAAAGAGATGATCGAGAAGGAGAAGCCGGACATCGTCTCGATCAGCACGTGGCCCGGTCTGCACGCCAAGATGACGATCTTCGCCGCGAAGGCGGGCGTGAAGGCCATCCACTGCGAGAAGCCCATGGCGCCAACGTTCGGCGAGGCGCGCAAGATGAAGCAAGCGTGCGAGAAGGCGGGCGTGCAGCTCACATTCAACCATCAGCGCCGGTTCGAGCCGCAGTACCGTTGCGTGCGCGATCTGGCGAACCAGGGCGCCATCGGCAAGGTGCAGAGAATCGAGACGTGCGCCGGGAACATGTACGACTGGGGCACGCACTGGTTCGACATGATGAACTTCTACAACAACGACGTGCCCGCCGAGTGGGTCCTGGGCCAGATCGACAGCCGAGCCGAGAGCGGCATTTTCGGCGTCGACATGGAGAATCAGGGCATCGCGCAGATCAAATACTCGAACGGAGTATACGGCCTGATGCTGACGGGGTACGATCAGGCATTGGGCGGCGGTTGCGAACACCGGATCATCGGAACCGAGGGGATCATCGAGGCCGAGATGCCGGTCGTCCGCGTCCGCGGCAAGGGCAACGCGAAGATGAAGACCATCGAGTTCGACGACCCCGAGCCAATCGGAGCATGGTCGGCGATCACATACGCCATCTGGGACGTTGTCCATTGCGTGCGGACGGGGCGCGAGCCGGAGTTGAGCGCGCGCAAAGCGTTCGCCGCCACCGAGTTCATCTTTGCCACGTACGAGTCCAGCAGGCGACGCGGGCGCGTAGAACTGCCGTTGGACATCGACGACAACCCGCTGCACGAGATGATCAAGGCCGGCGAGATCGGACCGAAGACTGAGGGGTGAGTGAGCGCCGTGAAGAAGACGGCCGAATACCTTAGGCGCAGGAAAGCCGACGGGAAGCCGATATCGATGCTCACCTGCTACGACTATCCCACCGCGACGTGGGAGGACGAAGCCGGCGTCGACGTCGTTCTCGTCGGCGACAGCGTCGGAACGAACGTGCTTGGCTACGCGAGCGAGAAAGACGTCACCATGGCCGACATGGTGCATCACTCGCGAGCCGTGGCCAGGGGCGTATCGGACGCGTACGTCCTCGTCGACATGCCGTTCGCATCGTACGACTCGCCGGCGGAAGCGCTCCGAAACGCGCGCGATCTGGTTGCCGCGGGCGCCGACGGGGTCAAGCTCGAAGGCTTCCTGCCCGACACCATCCGCCATCTGGTTGGCGGTGGTGTCGAGGTCTGCGCGCACCTCGGCCTGACGCCTCAGACTGCCGACAAGAAGAGCTTGCAGGCCCGCACGGCCGACGCTGCCGTCAAGCTGGTGGCCGATGCTATCGAACTTGAGCGCGCCGGCGCGGCAATGATCGTACTCGAACTGGTGCCTGAGGAAGTCGCGGAGCAAGCGTCGGCGCGCCTCGCGATCCCGACCATCGGGATCGGCGCCGGGAGGTGCACCGACGGGCAAGTGCTGATATCGCTCGACATGCTCGGCGCCAGCCCGTTCGATCTGAGGCACAACCGCAAGTACGAGAACCTACGCGAACGCGGCATCGAGGCGATCCGCAAGTACGTGGCCGAGGTCGCTACAGGGGCGTTCCCGGGCGAGGAGCACGCTCGACACCTGGCCGGAGACGAGCTGGAAGCGTTCCGAGCGGCGATCGCTACCGCCCATCCGGAGGACACCTAAGTGGCATCCCTCACCGACAAGCCCCGCCTGTTCGTCGATCTCGGCGACGTCGAGTTCCGAGAGAACGTGGTTCGCACCTTCCACCAGGCCGAGAAGCACCGGCATCCGGTGCTCACTCAGAGCGCGCCGTGGGAGAAGAACCCGGGCATGACCGGGTCGGTCGTGTACGACGAGGCCGAAGGCATCCTGAAGTGCTGGTACATGGCCGGCTTCCACGAGCCGGGCAAGAATCACGTGCAATGCATGGCGATCTCTCGCGACGGCATCGAGTGGGAGCGTCCCAACCTCGGCAGACACGAGGCGTTCGGATCGACTGCGAACAACATCGCGATCCCGTCCGAATACCACGACGGTCAGGACCACTGGGAGTCGATGCACAAGGACCCGATGGTCGGCGGCGGGCCGATGCAGTACAAGGCTATCGGATGGTCTAGCTACGACTGGGACGGCCCTATGGCCGGCATCTACGGCTCCTGGTCGGACAACGGCATCGACTGGTCGCACACGCCCGAGCCGATCTTCCACTTCCACCCGCGTCCCGGCACGGACGACATGGGACCGATAGGCGACGCCCAGTCGCTGATGATCGACACGTTGCAGAAGCGGTACGTCGCCTTCCTGCGAGACGGTGGGCATCGGTCGTACAGTATCAGCGAGGATTTCGTGAACTGGACCGCGCCGAAGAAGTTCCTGCTCCACCTGAATGAAGAGGAATCCCTGTACAACAACGTCGGCTTCGCATACGGCGAGCAATACCTCGGCTTCCTGACGCACTTCAACCGCAACGCCTACGAGCAAACCCAATCGCTCCGGCTCATGACGAGCCGCGACGGCCTGACGTGGATGCGCCCCAAAGCCGATCCGATCATCCCGACGGGGGGCATCGGCGACTGGGACCGAGGGCAGATCATGCTCACCGGCGGACCGGCAGTGAGGGTTGGCGACAAGCTGCACATCTACTACCGGGGAACGGCTAGGCGCCACAACAAGGTGCCGGGCGAGTTCGAGCCGCGCATCGACGCCGATCAGGACAGGCGTTCGATGTCGATCGGCCTGGCGACGCTGCGGGTCGACGGCTTCGCCTCAATCGACGCAGGCTACGACGGCGGCTGGGTGTCCACTCGCCCGCTGACGCTGGGCGGGGATACGCTGTCGATGAACGTCGTCTCCGACTACGGCGAGGCGCGCGTCGAAGTGCTCGACGAGGCCGGCAAGCCGGTGGCGGGCTTCACGGAAGCCGACTGCATCCCGGTGAGCGCCGACAGCCTCGATGCTCGGATCGAGTGGGCCGGCGGACGGTCCGTCAGCGAGCTCGGAGACACGACCGTCAAGCTGAAGTTCCGCCTCAAGAACGCCCGGCTGTATTCGTATCGCTGCGTCTGATGGGCCGCGCCGGGGTCGCCACTAGCAAACTCCCAACCCGCGAGGAGCACGTCATGCGCAGAGAGAGCCGATCGTTCCTGAAGAAGATGCTCGCGGCGCCCAGTCCCTCGGGCTACGAGCAGCCGGTGCAACGAGTATGGCGTGAGTACGTCGGTGCCTTCGCCGATGGAGTGACCACGGACGTTCACGGCAACGCCATAGCCGTGGTGAACCCCGAAGGATCGCCCCGTGTGATGCTCGCCGGACACTGCGACGAGCTGGGTTTCCAGATCAACTACATCGCCGACGGTGGCTTTCTGCACTTCGATATGATCGGCGCCCACATTCTGGCCATCGTACCTGGGAGGCGTGTCACGGTGCACTCGGCCAATGGGCCGGTATCCGGCGTGATAGGCAAGCGATTCCATTTCATGACAGCCGAAGACCGCGACAAGCCGCAGGCGCAGGTCGAGGAGTACTGGATCGACATCGCCGTGGCGGACAAGGAGGAGGCCGAAGGACTGGTGGCCGTCGGCGACCCCGTTACGTACGACCTGGCGTTCCAGGATATCCGCAACGGCACGGCTGTTTCGCGAGGATTCGACGACAAGGCCGGCGCGTTCGTCGTCGCCGAGACGCTTCGCCAGGTCGCTGAGGCGCGCGGCGGGCTGAAGGCGGCTGTGTTCGCAGTGAGCACCGTTCAGGAGGAGATCGGGGAACGCGGCGCCCACACGAGTGCCTACGGCATCGACCCGGACGTGGGCATCGCGGTCGACGTCACTCACGCCACCGACTCGCCGGACATGGACAAGCGCAAGGCGGGTGACGTCAAGATGGGCGGCGGCCCGGTCATATCCCGAGGCCCGACCACCAACCCGGTGGTCTTCGATCAACTGCTGAGGGCCGGCCGGAAGGAAGACATCGCACTGCAGGTCGAGGCGGATCCACGGAGCGCGGGCACCGACGCCGACGCCATTCAGCTCACGAAGGCGGGCGTGGCAGCCGGGCTGCTGAGCGTCCCGCTCAGGTACCTGCACACGCCGGTAGAGATGCTGTCGCTGGCCGATCTCGACAGCTCGGCGCGACTGCTTACCTCCTTCTGCCTCAACGTGAGGAAGGGAACCAGCTTCGTACCGGAGTGAACCGCAACACAACGCCCGCCGCTTCCGGAGCCGGCGCGTGAGGGCGCCC
>CAZSJP010000420.1:0-4933 GCA_964606675.1 uncultured bacterium | reverse complement strand
TCAGCAAGGCGAGCGACAATGCGTCTCAGTCGGCGTCGTCGACCGGCTTGGAACAACTATTGCAGCAATTGAGCGAAATGGCTCAACGTCAGCAGCAATTGAACGACGCCGCCAACCAGATGAAACCGGGCGGCCAATCGCCGGGCCTCATGCAAGCTCTCGCCCAGATGGCCGCCCAGCAGAGGGCGCTCGGTGGGGCCGCGCAGAGCCTTTCGGATCAGATGGCCGCGTACAGGCAATTGCTGGGGCGCCTCGGGGACGTGGCCAACGAGATGAACGAGGCTGCCGAGGATATCGAGGCCGGCCGGTTCGGTGCGCGCTTGCAGGACCGGCAGGGCAGAATCCTCCGGCGACTTCTGGATGCGCAGCGTTCACTCAGTCAGGGCCGGAAAGGGGAACGACGGGAAGCAGAGGCCGCACGCGGCTTCGTTCCTGTCGATCCCGGCGCGCTGCCGGCGCACATGGGCGAGCGGAAGGCGCTGCTGCGCGAGGCAATGCTTCAGGCGCTACAGGCCGACTACCCGAGGGAATACCGTCCGTGGATAAGGCGATACTACGAAAAGCTGTTGTCTGAGACGGAACTACGCAATGCCGACTAAGTTGCGAACGATGCTTGCAGCATATGGTCAGCCTGAGATTGCGTTGCGCGAGCATTTGACCCGGCGCCTCGCGGCATTTGATTTAGGTGCTAGGTTCTGGGCGTTGCGTTCCGCCGGTCTGCCTGTGTCGGCGGGAGGAATATGAGGGGTACCGATGAAGCTGTGTGAACTGCTGGACGAAAAAGTCGTGGCGGTAGATTTCGAGGTCGCCAACAAAGGAGACCTGCTCGACAAGCTCGTCGAGCTGGCGGTTGGAGGCGAGAACGTTCACGATCCGACGGAGGCGCTCGGCGCCGTCGAGGAGCGCGAACGCATCATGACGACGGGCATCGGACACGGAGTAGCGATCCCGCACGGCAAGACCGACGCCGTCAACGATCTGGTCGCGGCGTTCGCCGTCGTGAAGTCCGGCGTCGATTTCGGCTCGCTTGACGGTCAGCCGGTTCGGCTGGCGTTCCTGTTGCTCGGCCCGAAAGAACCGAGCGGGCCGCACATACGAATGCTGAGCCGAATCTCGCGGCTGATGAACAGCGAAAACCTGCGACGAAAACTAGCCGAGGCCGAGACGCCGGCTGCCGCGCTCGAACTCATGAGCGAGTCCGAGCAGGACATGTTCGATCTCTGACCGACGCGGGGCGGGTATGTGGCGACGAACCGCCGGTTGCCACCCGCAGCCCGGCCGCGCGGCCGGCCCGAGACGGCTGCCGCGATGCCTGACCGTCGTCTGGGCGTCAGTACTAATCGTCGCATCGATGGCCGGGCCGGCGACTGCTCTCACGGAGCGTGAAGCCAACAATATGCTCGCCCGGGGCCAGCGGTACGAGCGACACAACAGACCCGACCTGGCGCTGGATCTGTACCGGCAGATCTGGCAGGCTCTCCCCTCACGCTACGACGCCCTCCTGCGAGGTTCGCGCATCCTGATGGACCGGAACCGGTACGCCGAGGCGTCCGACTGGCTGCGACGCGCCGTGGCGGTATCGCCGGAAACTCATGATTTGTGGGTCGGATACGGCGCTGCGCTGGATGCGACTGGCCGGCATGATCGGGCCGATTCGGCCTGGTCGGCGGGGGCGACGAACTCTCGCGACCGATCGAAGTTCTACCTCGGCGTGGTCGACTATCTGCTGGAGGTGGATAGTCCGGATCGGGCGCGTGAGTGGGCCCTGCTTGGCATCGCCAACGGTGCGGGGGTCGCGCACCTCACTCGTCGTATGTTCGACGCCGAACTCGTCGCCGGCAACCTGGCAGGCGCCGTGCGATACGCTTCGGACTACAGCGCGGCGGACGCCGCACGGGCCCACGAGGTCGTCGAGGCCATCGAGGCGCTGGAGTCTGGCGGCGCCACCCTCGACAGTCTCGTGGATATCGCGGCACGAGCGTCGGCACTCGACACATCCTCGGCCGGCAGGGCGATCTTCCTAGGCGCCATGGCGCTGCTTTCAGCGAACCACGAGCTTGCATCGTCGTCTTACCTGCGCGCGGGGCGTCACTGGCAGGAGGGCCCCAGAGCGCTGAGTGAGATCGCCGGACGACTGGAGTCGGCAGGACACCGGTCGATTGCCGCGCACCTGTATAGCCGAGCGGCGAACACGATGCCGCGCGGGCGATGGAGCGCGAGATCCGCTGCTCGTGGCGCTGCGATATTCGAGGAACAAGGCGATCTCGACCGTACCGAGCCGCTCTACCGGTGGCTGGTCGCCAACGGCAGCCGTGGCCAGTCGAACGCGGCGAAGCTCTCGCTCGCGCGGCTACTACTGGCGAAGGGCTTGGTGGACGACGCCCGCGCCCTTTGCAGCGAGGCCATCAGGCGAGGTGGGTCGCGGAAGTTCCGACGGAGTGTCGAGTACATCGTTGCCGATTGCGAGATTCAGGGCGGGGATTTCGCCGGGGCGCGCGATATCCTGCGCCGGCTCGCCGGAGAACGAGCGTTCGGCGATGCTTCGAGAGCGACGCTACGGCTCGCGGAAGTGGCGATGTACGACGGGAAAGCCGCCGAAATGTCTGAGATATGCGCGACGCTCCTGAGGGAGTCGCCAGGGTCCTATGAAGCCAACGACTGTCTTCGGCTGCGTGCCGTGCTGACGGACGCCCGTCGCGACACGTCCGCATGGCAGACATATGGCCGCGCAACGTATTTGCTGTCGTCGGGCAGGCCGCACACGGCGGCGACGCTGGCGGCCGACATGTCGGGGACTCCGTTGGATGGCCACGCGATGCTGCTCACGGCCGGGGCACTGGCGGCAATGGCGGACTTCGAGGCGGCAGCGATGCGACTGGGTGAAGCGTCCGAGGTCCACGCCGGCACGCCCATCGGCGAGGAGGCTCAATGGCGTCTGGGGGGCCTTCTGCTGGAGCGCCTGCATGACGCCTCGCGCGCGCTCAGCGCCTACGAAGCGCTCGTGTCGGGCTACCCACAAAGCGTCTACCTGGGGCCGGCGCGCCGAATCGTGCGCGACTTGAGGGCGCGAAAGGGATCGACGTGAACCGCAAGCGCTGGCACGACACCGCCATCGGGAGCCTGCTCGGCCTGGCAACTGCCGTTGCGCTTCTCTGTCCGGGGGCGGCGCGCGCCGATAAGTTGCTCGTGCCGATGGACCTGACGCAAACAGACCACTTGAAGGCTTACGGCATAGTGTATTGGGCGCTGCAGCACCAACGTCCGTCCGAGTGGTTGCTGAACTATCGCGGCGGATCGTTCCTGATGGAGTATTCGGAAGCGATCGTAGCCGAGGCCCGTCTGCGAGGCGTGCGCACGGAGCGGGCCAGGAACGTCGCCGATATCTACGCGACGATAGAGCGGGAGAACATGGAGGTCGTGCGGCTTGAGAAGGCCCCGCGCATTGCCGTCTACACGCCGCCGAACAAACAGCCGTGGGACGATGCAGTCACCCTGGCGCTGACGTACGCGGAGATAGACTATACGACGCTCTGGGACGTCGAGGTGCTTCGAGGCGGCCTCTCGGAGTACGATTGGCTCCATCTGCACCACGAGGATTTCTCGGGACAATACGGACGCTTCTACATCAGCTACCGAAGTGCGGCATGGTACGTGGAGCAGAAGGCGGAATACGAGCGCATCGCGAGGGCGCTCGGCTTCGCCAAGGTGAGCGAGTGCAAGAAAGCGGTCGCGAGGGCCATCAGGGAGTACGCGGCGCGCGGGGGTTTCCTGTTCGCGATGTGCTCGGCGACCGACACGTTCGACATCGCGCTGGCGGCAGAAGGCGTTGACATCGTCGCTGCCGAGTGCGACGGCGACGGCACCACACCGAACTATCAGGCTCGTCTCGATTACACTAAGTGCGTCGCGTTCGAGAACTTCACGCTCGAGAGGAACGTCCGGGAGTACGAGTTCTCCGATATCGACACGTATCCCGAGCGAGTCATGCGTCCGCGCGGGGCTGAGGCGGATTTCTTCACGTTGTTCGATTTCTCGGCGAAACTCAGCCCGGTCGAGAGCATGCTTACCCAGAATCACGTCAGTCACGTGCGAGGGTTCCTGGGCCAGACGGTTGGCTACCATCGCCGTTTCATCAAACCGTCTGTGGTGATATTGGGCGAGGCGGACGGCGTCGACGAGGTCAAGTACGTGCACGGAAACATCGGGCAGGGCACGTTCTCGTTCCTTGCAGGCCACGACCCTGAGGACTACAAGCACCTGGTCGGCGATCCACCGACGAATCTCAGCCTGCATCGCAACTCGCCGGGGTATCGTCTGATTCTGAACAACGTCCTGTTCCCGGCCGCGAGGAAGAAAGAGCAGAAGACTTGAGGCGCGCATTCGTACCGGCGGTTCGCCCTGGCGATCTGTGTGACCGGATCGCAAGTTGACAGAGGCGCGGCCGGGTGGTAACTTGGAGATGTGACGTGGTATGGGGAGTTCTATGGGCGGGTGCCGTCTGGGCGGGAACGGGCGCATGAGGCTAATCGGAAAGAACGTGCCGATGCACGGGAAAACCGCAGCCGGCCGATGGCTTGGCGTGGTGCTGGGGTTGGTTTGTCTGCTATTGCCGACGGCCCACGGGCAGGGCGAGTATGAGGACGAGGAAGGCCCACCGCCTTTCCCTCTGGCGTACCTGGCGCACGTGGACCGCAAGCTGGCGATGCTGCTGAGCGAGATAGCGCTCAGCAGGGCCGTTCTCGGGGCACGTGGCGACGAGCTGCTTGAAGAGATCGGTCTTCGGCTGAACGCGATACTTGAGACTCTGCCACCCGCCGCGACCAGCCAGTACGATCCCCGCGCATTGCGCTTGCCCGCCAGTCTGCTGCACCTCAACGAATACGAGCAGACCCTCACGGAGGGTGTGTACGACCTTGAGATGGGGATACTGGAT
>CAZSJP010000419.1:0-4955 GCA_964606675.1 uncultured bacterium | reverse complement strand
CCGCTCGTAGACTTTGCGGAGAGGGAGACGCGCCGCAATGTCTAGGAAATACCGCAATCCACCGATCATAGAGGCTCTGTGCGAGTTCCGTTTCGAGCAGGACTCGGAGTGGGACCCGACGGTATATGGTCTGATGTATGAGAAGACCAAGGATGATTTCCCGAAAAGGAAGAAGGCAAGGCAGTTGTCGCTGGGGTTAGCGGCAGAAAGCGATGGAATGCGACAGCGGGTGCAGGCATCAGACCGTATGCAGTTTCTCAGCAGCGACGAGAAGACTCTGGTTCAGGTTGCGGAGAACTTGCTGGTCGTGAACAAGATGGCACCGTACGGCTCGTGGGAGGAGCTAGTGCCGACGGTTATGCACTGCTTCGACGTATATTCAGAAGTGGCCACGCCGACCAAAGTCGGTAGAATAGGCCTCCGCTACATAAACCGCCTGGACCTGCCCGGTCCCCGCGCCGACCTCGAGGAATTCGTTGAGTTCAGGCCACACCTCGGGTCGGCGCTGCCGCAGGACCACGGCCCCTTCTCGGTGAGCGTGATGCTGCCGTACCATCAGGAGCGTGACGTGCTGAAGCTGGAGTTCAGTAGTTGCGAAGCTTCAAGCCCAGCCGTGCTGTCCGCGACACTTGATCTGGACTACTTTCTGGCCGAGGCGATGGACGTAGACGGCCAATCGGTGAGAAACTGGTTGGACGCCGCCCACAGCCAAGTCGAGCGGATCTTCGAGGCGTGCATTACAGACCGTCTCAGGGAAGTCTTCGACGAAGGGACATAACTTGAGCGCCGTGGTTGCACAGAATCAGACAGTCGCGCGATCGACGCGAAGCCCCGGGCTCGGCGCGCAACCCAGCTGGGAGATCGTGGGGCCCCGCGGTGCCGTCGTGGCGTCCTCCGAGTCGCGCAACTCCGAGCCGGCATCCGGCGGTACAGCGGCCGTTACGTGCGTCGACCCGCGGTATTCCCATCCGTGCGATGCGGCGCAACAGGACCTTGAAGAGTTCAGCCTCGTCACCGACTGGCCTGCCGACCTCTCTCCAGGCGGACCGATCACTGGCAGCCTTCGCGCATGCTTTGGTCAGGATGCGGCAAGCAACATTACGCCGCTGAGTGGAATGATCGCTGATGCCCTACTCAAGGCCTGCTTGCGTGGCCCGACATCCATCTCGGCAGAGCAAGCCGTCGCCCGGCAGGTGATCCAGACTCTTGAATCCGGCTACCAGTTCCGGCGCAGATCGGAAGTGGTGGCGTTCCTCCAAGAGCACCTGCACTTGACCGAGCTGCTTCGACAGGCCCCCAGGCACATCGCGGCTGCGTTCGGTGACGCGCCACTCGTTCTGGAGGTGCACTACGACCCGGAGCTTGAGGACGAAACGACGCTGCTGCTGGGCATTCAGGTCGACATGGACCCACTTCAGGCACTCGATACGCTGGCTCAAGTCGAGGACGATTGGTGGTTGGACCTATCACCCGCCGCCGACGGCAGACTGAGTATCGACGTTGAGTTCGTATGAGCTTCGCCTGGTCTGACTACCTTGCACTGGCGAGATCCGACGCAGCAGACGTGGCATCCGACCCCGCAACTCCGTGGCCCGATGCGAAGCTCCGATCCGCGGTGAGTCGTGCGTACTATGCAGCTTTCTGTTCGGCCCGTAACCACGCGATTTCCGCCCACGGCGCGACATTCCCCGGGAGTGCCGACGCGCATTCCCTCGTGAGACTACACTATGTCAGACGGCCCAGTTCGGGGGCCAGGCGCGTCGCAGAGTACTTGCACATGCTGCGCAAGGACCGCAACAAAGTAGATTACCGCGACACCGTCAGCCAGCTCCCCAGCGTAACGAACAAATGTCTCTCACGCGCCGCCAAAATCATCTCCGACCTTGGGTCGACCTGAGGCTGTCCCGTCGACACGCCACTGTCCGTCCACCCCCCACCTCGCACTCCCCACCCACCCGCCACGGGTTGCGCCGTTGTCTCTCTTTCCATATGTATCCCACATGCCGTGTCTCGGCACGCCGGGCGCCCCCGCATGGGGGTCGGAAGCACGGCGCTAGGCCGCGGCATCACACCTCACCAGGGGGGTGTGCCATGAAGCCGCTCATCCTGTTGCTGCTCGTCGCTGTATCCGCGCCGGTCGCTGCGCAGAGCACACCCGACTGGGGAGGTCGGGCGCGGGGCGATACGCTCGTCACCATCACCGGCGTGGCCGGGCTGAAGGTCCATGGATGGATCGTGGCCAGGGACGAACACACGCTCGTCGTCAGGGCCGTTGGCGGGCAGGAGAGGCGCCTGCGGAGAGAGGCAGTGGCATCGATAGAGCCGGCGAGAGGGCGAGTCGAAAGCGGGGTGTTCCGGCGCGACGATATGAGCTACTCGCGCCTTCTCTACGCGCCGTCGGGTCGGCCACTGCGGGGAGGAGAGGGATGCGTCGCCCTCCACGCCATCACCTTCCCGAGCATCGCGTACGGGATCACCGACAACTTCAGCGTTCTGGGCGGCATGACGTACATCCCCGACCTTGACAACGCGCAGATGCTGTACGTCATGCCGAGCATCGGCGTGCGTCTTGAGGAGGGCTTCGAGGCCTCGTTCGGCGCCCTGTACGTCAGATTCAAGGGAGAGAGCGGAGGAATCGCTTACGCGTCGGCCGCCCTGGGGCATCCCGAGATGAGTCTTACCGCCGGCGTGGGCTACCCGTATGCCGGCGAAGGGGACCGTCTTTCAGACGTAACGATTGTCGGCATCGGCGCTACTGTTCGCGTGACGAAGAGGACGGCACTCGTATCGGAAAACTGGTTCTTCCTCGACGGCACAGACGGAACGCAGATCTACAGCGGCGGGCTGCGGACGTTCCCGAGCTTCTTGCCGGGGCTGTCGTACGATCTCGGATTCATCGCTATTATCGATCGATCCGCGGGCTTGGCGCTCCCGCTGCCGTGGGCATCGGCCACGTACAGCTTCGGACAGTGAGCGCCGTAGCTTCGCTGGGTCCGCACTCGGGCGGAGATCACGCGCCGCGTCAAACGATGTAAGGGGGATGTGTCATGAAGCAGCTCGGTCTGTTTCTGCTCTTCGCCATGGTGGTCCCGCTATCTGCACGCGGTCAGTTCTCATCGGCAGAGAGCACACCCGACTGGGGAAGTCGGGCGCGGGGCGATACTCTCGTCGCGCTGTCCCGCATTGCGGGCCCGACGCTCCACGGATGGATCGTGCGCGAGGACGAAGACGCGTACACCGTCCTGACGCCCAACGGCAGTGAGATGCGCGTGGTGAGGGGCTGGGTCATTTCAGTGAAGCCGGCGAGGGGGCGGATCGTCGGGCGGCGATTCTGG
This sequence comes from uncultured bacterium, assembly GCA_964606675.1. GTDB lineage: Bacteria > Latescibacterota > MWCZ01 > MWCZ01 > MWCZ01 > CAZSJP01. The sequence goes on along the minus strand of CAZSJP010000419.1, from coordinate 1,620 downwards.
CGCAACGACCCCAACTACGCGCGCCTACTCTACGCGCCGTCGGGTCGGCCACTCCGGCAGTGGGAGGGGAACCTTGCCGTTCATTTCGCCATATTCCCCAGCGTAGCCTTTGGGATCACCGATAACGTCAGCGTACTCGCTGGAGGGTCGCTTCTAGCGGACTATCTGTTCATCGTGCCAAGCGTCGGCTTCAGTTTCTCAGAAGGACTCGCCGCCTCCGTCGGCGCGTTCTATATCCGAAACCCAGCCGAGAGCGGCGGGATCGCGTACGGCGCGGTCGCTTTCGGCCCCCCTCACGCAAGTATAACTGTCGGCGCGGGCTACCCGTATGCCGGCAAGGGAAGGCATTTCACAGACACGAAGATTGTCGGCTTCGGGCTGAAGATTCGCGTGGCCAAGAAGGTCGCGCTGGTGTCGGAGAACTGGTTCCTTGTGCACAACAGGCTGGGCATGCAGTTCCTCAGCGGCGCCGTCCGGGTGTTCCCGGAGTTCCTCGAGGGGCTATCGATCGATCTCGGCCTGCTCGTCATAAGAGACCAGACCGGCAAGGACCTATGGCTGCCGTGGGCAACGGCCACGTACAGCTTCGGCCAGTAGGCGTCGCGGCGGGAGGTCCCGACCGTACGATAGCGCGACCCGCCATGCCTCGACGGGTCGCCGCATTGAACTGCCTTGCCCCGCTTCACCCTTCGAACTGGCGCTTCTGCCAGTCGTCGGCGAACAGGTTGAAGAAGCCCTCGCGCTGCGGGTGCTCGGCGATCAGGTCCTCGTTGAGCGATATGCCGAGGCCAGGCTCCGTCGGCGCTTCAACGTAACCATCGACGACGTTCGGGACGCCCGGCACCGCTTCTTTGACCCACGGCTCGACGAAGTCGTCGAAGATCTCCTGCACTTTGAAGTTGGTCGTGCAGAATCCGAAGTGGATCGACGCGGCCGTGCATACCGGGCCGTTGGAGTTATGCGGCGCCATCACGCGGAACTGCGCGTCGGCCATGGCGGCGATCTTCTTCATTTCGAGCATGCCGCCGGTGTGGATGATGTCGGCCTGGACGATATCCACCGCGCCGGAGTTGAGGAACTCGGGGAACTGGAAGCGCGTGAACAGCCGTTCGCCGGTGGCGATGGGGATGTTGACCTGCTCGTGCACCTGCTTGAGCGCAGCGACGTTCTCGGGCGGCACGGGTTCTTCGTACCAGCCGGGGTCGAACTCTTCGAGCTGCTTGCCGATGGTGATCGCCGTTCGTGGCGAGAATCGTCCGTGGCCCTCGATGAATATCTCGACGTCGGGGCCGACGGCGTCTCTGATGCCCGCCAGCAAGTCCATCGAGAGGATGATCTCATCGCGCGACATCTCATACGTGCCCGGGCCGAACGGGTCGACCTTCAGCGCCTTGTAGCCCTTGCCGGTGACGACCTTCGCGCGTCGTGCGAACTCCTGCGGGTCACGGTCGACGGTGTACCAGCCGTTCGCGTACGCTTTCAGCTTCTCCTGGGCTCTGCCGCCAAGGAGTTTGTACACCGGCTGCCCGGCCGCCTTGCCGATGATGTCCCAGCACGCGATCTCGATGGCGCTCATGACGGTCGTGGCGATGACGCCGTTGCGCCAGAAATCGTTGCGAT
>CAZSJP010000418.1:0-4959 GCA_964606675.1 uncultured bacterium | reverse complement strand
TGCTCCGCAACGTCCTTTGCCCACCCACGGTCATATCGTTCGCCGGGCACATGATCGACCATCCGCCCGACCCGCCGCGCTTTCCGGCCAAACCGCCGCGTTTTCCCGCCTACCTAGAAGACGCGGTTCGCATGGAGATTGGGCATCGCCTCTCCAACTTGGAGCCACGATCAGGCTATTGCATCGGGTACTCCTCTGCTGCGTGCGGATCCGACCTGCTCTTCATTGAGGTGATGCTCAACCGCGGCGAGGAGGTCAACATAATCCTGCCGTTCGAGTTCAACGACTACCTAGAGACCAGCGTCCGATTCGCCGGGGAGAAATGGGTCGCGCGGCTTCGTCAGGCCCTCAGCGCTGCCGATTCGGTTACGTACGTCACTGAAGAGAGCTATCTGAAGGACTCGAAGCTGTTCGACTTCGCGGGCAAGATTCAGAGCGGGTTCGCACTCTCGCACGCTAGGGCACTCGACACGAAACCCCAGATGCTCGCAGTCTTCTGCAAGGAGAAGGAAGAGGAGCAACGAGAGACCGCTGGGGAGCAACAAGAGGATGACTCAGTGCCTGACCCATTCACAGGCGGCCCCGCCAGCGGCGGCACCGCGGATATGATGACACAATGGTCGGATTTGACTGGCGAGAAGCCAAAGATCATCAACCTAGAGCGCCTCACGCAGGTGCCGCGGGGCCTGGATGCCACCCCACGCGGCGCTGCGAGTAAGCCGGATGACCCGGGTGTGGTTCTGGCGAAGCCGTCTCCCGAGCAAGGGTTCAGTCGAGAGATCAAGACCATGCTATTCGCAGATGTCGTAGGATACAGCAAGCTGGACGAAGAGAAGACACCTTACTTCGTGGAGGTGTTCTACGAGCGCGTGGCGGCGCATTTGGAGCTGGTCTCCACAGGCCATGGGGGATCGGGCGCGGCGGCAGGTGCTCATCAGGAGGACAAGATCAGCGTCGAGTTCAAGAACACCTGGGGTGACGCCATATTCATCGTCATGAGCGATGCGCTCCCGATGGTCGAGTGCGCTCTGCGATTGCAGGAGATCGTGCCCGAAATCGTCAGGCGGAACCCCGGGCTTCCGAGGCATCTGAACCTGCGGATCGCCCTCCATGCGGGGCCGGTCTACGGCGGTCAGGACCCGATTTCGGAACAGCGGAATTTCCACGGCTCCCATGTCAACAGAGCCGCTCGCCTTGAACCGGTGACAATGCCGGGGCAGATATACGCCACCGAACAGTTCAACGCGCTGCTGAACACCGAGATCGCGGCCAAGGCTAAGGCTGAGGCGGATGCCAAGGCCAATGCTGCGGCAGAGAAAGACGAGAAGCCCAACAAGCCGGATGCGGGATGCAAGCCGCGTGAGCCAGTGAGGTTCGTGCGCGAGCACATAGGTCTCCTGTATCTCGCAAAAGGATTCGGCAAACAAAGGACGTTCAGAATACGGAAGGTGCCCAGCACACTAGAGCGCTTCATGGCTCTGGTTGCTGAGAAGTTCAACGAGTTCGATACTGAGAGAATCGAGAACATTCTGAGAGAATTGGAAGACAGATACCGACCAGGGCCCGCCCCTAGCCCGATTTCGCCGGCAGTGGAGCATCCGATCGGCGTGGCACTGGGGATCCTCGACGGCCTCGGCGAGACACGACTGGACATTCTCTGCGCCGCGCTTCTGCACGACCTGCCGGATGAAGATGGGCAGATCGCCATCCCGGATGACGCCGTCGAGTACAAGGACGCGATCCTGGAACTGCTCGAGGCCATCCGCTCCCCTGGGGCCGATGCACAGAGCCGCGACGCGCATATTGGCGATCTGCGCGGCGCAGAAGACGATGCACCGAGGATCCTGAAGATCGTGGACGCGTTGGACACTGCGATGTACCCGCCCGAGCCATGTCCTTCCAGACGCCGTTTCGACAAGCGACCGCCGGTCTCCGCCAACGACGAGACGCTTTTCTGGTTCCCGTTGGCCGACGATGTTAAGGATGCTGACTCAAGGGAACGACTGAAGCGAATGCTTGCGACCAGTGTGACCGATTGAGGCGATCGGTGCGCACTTCCGGCGAGTGCCGGCACTCGAGGTCGGCGGGAGGCGTTCGCCCCGCATGCGGGTCATCGGAGATCGCCTCTGGGGCCGCCCTTGCCACGTTGTCGCGTCGCGACAGTCCTGGCTGCGCTCGTTGGAGCCAGGTCCCGACTTGCGCGTGCGGCTGCGCCTGCGCTACCTTAAGCACGAGCGACGCAAGGTGCCGATTCTGAATCGGGATATGAGGTACCCATGGCCGACGTATTCATCAGCCACGTCGAAGAGGACGCGGCGGTAGCCATCGAGATCGCCGAAGCCTTGGAGGTCGAGGGCTTCTCGACGTGGTACTACGAGAAGCACAGCATCCCGGGCATGGAGTATCTGGAGCAGGTCGGTGGTGCGCTCGATGCCTGTTCGGTGGTGGTCCTGATCATCTCCCCTGGAGCACTCGGATCGCATCAGGTTCACAGCGAAGTCGTTCATGCCTTCGAGGAGCGCAAGCGGTTCATCCCCGTGCTGCGCGATGTGACGCACCCGGAGTTCCAGCGTCGACAGCCCGTGTGGCGGCAGGCGCTCGGAGCGACCACGTCGATCAGCATGACCGACGAGGGCGTGCCGGCTCTGTTGCCGCGGATCGTCGAGGGCCTGCGGGCGATGGAAATCGCTTCGGGAGAACCGGACGCGGACGAAGCTCCGACGGAAGCGCCCATGCCCCCAGCTCCGGAGGCATCCGATGCCCTCGAATCTGGGTCGCCCGAGGCGGAGACGCCTCCGAACAAGAAGCGCTCGACGGTCCTGGTCGCCGCCGTCGCCGTCGTGCTTGTCGCGGCCGCTCTGGTCGCCACCGATCTGCTGAAGCAACGCAGCATAGAGGACCTGCGCGCGCGGATCGCCGCCGCGCTGAACGAAGAGGACTGGGCGGCAGCGGACTCCGGCATAGCCGAATGGTCACGCGTGAGCGACGACACGGCCGCCGCTGCTCCGTGGCGCCAGCAGCTTGCAGCCGGGAGGGAACAGGCGTACCAAGCGCTCGACTTCCGGCTTCTGCACGTGGTCGGCGACACGGTCACTCGGAATTCCCGCGGGGACTTCGGCATGGCCCTTACGCCGGACGGCGATCATGTCGTGACCCATGAGTCAGGCAAGTTCGCCATCCGCGACGTTGCCGATGGCGCAGTGGTGAGGAGCTTCCCAGGATTGCCGACGCCGCTCTATGGACTGGCAATCTCGCCCGACGGTCAGTTGCTCGCCGGCACGGGCCAGGCCGCGACGCCAAGGATCTGGCGGCTAAGCGATGGAAAAGTCGTGGCATCTCTGTATGGGCACGGGGAATTGGCCCACCATCTGATGTTCAGCGCTGATGGAGAGCGCCTGGTGACCGTTGGGGTGGATTCCACGATTCGGGTATGGAGTGTCCGCACGGGTGCTCAGTTGCACGTTCTTCGTTCGACCCGGGAGCGAGTGCTCACGGCCGCTATCAGCCCGGACGGCGAGTACGTGGTCGGTGGTGGCGACGATTCTACGGTCACCGTCTGGCGCCTCGCGACCGGCGAGGTCGCTCAGTCATGGAAGGACTCCGGCGTACTTGGCTCGATGCTGTTCTCCCGTGACGGCACGCAGCTTGTAACAAGCAGTTACGAGGACGAGAGTCCTCGCGGCGACTCGTGGATATCGACCATCAAGGTCTGGAGTTTCCCCGATGGCCGGATGCTCAGGGAACGACGCCAGGATCGACTCTCGGATGCCAACGTGATCGCGCTCACTCAGGACGGCAAGCACCTGGCCGTGTCCTGCATCGACACAGTCAAGTTGTTGAGGTACGACGATCTTACCACTGAGCGGCTGTTCTTCGGGCACCGCTATCCGGCATTCTACGTCGCCACCACACCCGACAGAAAGTTCGTGCTGAGCCGAGACTTGTTTGGCGCGCTGCTCGCATGGCGCCTCGCCGATGGTATGGTGGCATGGAGCAGCACACCGGACCCACTGACAACCGCCCATCACACCGACAGAATCAACGGGGTCGCCGTGACCCCGGACGGCCGACATCTGGTCTCTTCCAGCAACGACGGGAGCGTCCGAATCTGGCGGCTGCCCGAATGCACCCTTGTCAGGACGATAGTCGGTGGCGATAGGTATCAGAACCTGACGGTCACCGCCGACGGCAAGCACATAGCGGCGGGCAGCGGAACGTGGGGCGGCGGCAAGGACGATGTGATCCAGGTGTGGCGGCTCTCCGATGGTGGCCACGAGAGGACCCTGAGTGCTCATCGGGGCGCTGTATGGGATGTGGCTGCGACGCCGGATGGGCGTCACCTGGTGTCCGCCGGCCAAGACAGCACGATCCGCATCTGGCGGCTGAGCGATGGCGCGCTCATCCGAACGCTACTCGGCCACTCGTGGGACATCAACGCCGTCGCCGTGACGCCCGACGGGGAACGCATCGTCTCAGGAAGCCGAGACAGCACGATCCGAGTGTGGGACCTCTCCGACGGCCGACTGCTGAGCACGGTCAAGGCGCACGACGGATCTGTCGCCCGGGTCGGGGTGGCGTCGGACCAGCAGTTCATCGTCTCCACGGGTCGTGACGGCAGCATCAAGCTCTGGGGCCCTGAGGGTCGCAGAGAACTCCGCGCCACGAGCGGCCACGAAGGGTGGATCGGCGGGCTAGCCTTGCCGGCCGATGGGCGGCGGTTCGTGACCGGCGGCTCCGATGGCAAACTCAAAGCGTGGCGAATCGGCGAGTACTGGGACACTGCCCAACTGGATATCACGGCGACGCTCCAAGAAGAGGGAAGAATCGTAAATTGCGTCGCCGCCACACCCGACGGCAAGTACATCATCTCGGGCAGCGAAGACGGCACGATTCGAGTTTGGGGCGTACCCTAGTTGTGATGTGTCATGACGTTGTCCTCACCACGTGCACCGGCGAACG
>CAZSJP010000417.1:0-4971 GCA_964606675.1 uncultured bacterium | reverse complement strand
GGTGTTCCAGTAATCGACGGTCGGAATACGGAATTCATCGGGGAGTTCGCGTTCAGGCACCTGGTTCGGGTTGAAGAGGACTTCGCCACCGGACTGGTAGGCCTGAATCAGGCTGACGCTCCACCCGCCTGCGACCATGCCCCAATCGGCGGGAGTGCTCAGACGCAACATGCCCCTGAACGACCCGTTGGCCGTATTGCCCCCCGTTGACGGCATGAATGGGATCAGCCGCAGCGGATCGTCGCTTATGGTTTCGAAGCCGATCTGGCCGCTACGATTCGCGGCGCGTTCGTAGGTGAACCAGCCATTGAGGAAGCGTCCGGAACTCCGGGCAATCTTGATCTCCATCCCGCGCGTGTCGGCGTAGTTAGGGTTCCGGAAAATGTTGTAACGGACGATCTTGAGGCCCTCTACGCCGATGCTGCTCACCTGATCGACCGTATACTTGGCGTACCCACGGAACGTCGCAACGAGTTGCAGCGGGAAGAGGTGCTCTACGCCGACCTCATACATCGTCGTCTCGCCGGGCCTCAGGTTCGGGTTGTACAACTCTTCGAACCGACCGATCTTGCCCACGAGGCGGTTGTGCGACCTGACGCCGAACCGCGAGGCTGCCTTCTGCTGCGAATAGAAGACGCCGTAGTTGAAGAAGAACTTCGTATGGTCGCTCACGGGATGGGAGATACCGAACCTCGGCATCACGCGCCAGAAGGCTTTGGCGGTTCCGTACGGAAGCGCCCGCATCACGTCGCCTGGAGTGGGTGCCTTGTCGACGCCGAGGCTGTCAACCGTTCTGTAGTAGCTCGGCGTGCCCCAGGCCGGGTCCCAGCCGGCGTCTGCGGCCAGCTGGTTGAAGATGCCCGCGCCGTTGTCCTGAGAGAACAGAGAGGTGTTGAACAGGCCTCCCGGAACCCCGAGTTCAGCGTCGTAGAAATATGAGTTCTGCCCGGCATCGTACCGCTCGGCGCGAACGCCGATGTTCGCGATCATGCCCTCGGACTCGTACTTGTCCTGCACGTAGATGCCCACGAGCGATGGCTCTACCGCCGGCATGTCGCCGCCGTACTGGCGATACGCTGAGTTGCGGAGCCCTGCGTAGAGTTTGGCCAACTCGTAGTTGTAGTAGAGGTCGCCCGTAATGTACTCCAGGCCGCCCCTGAACGTGTGGGATTCCATAGCGTGCGTTACATCGCTGCGGAACACAAAGCCCTTGCCACCGGCGTTGAGGATGAGGTCGCCGCCGCCCGACACGGTATAGACGCCCGACAAATCGCGGTATGGCTCCTGGACCCAACCCTGAGGGGAGACGACGCGCGCCGTGTCGCGGGTCCCGTTATCGTTCTGCCAGATGAATTCCTTCGTGATGAACTTGCCCTCGGTCGGGACCTCTCGGTACGGCCCGCCATAGAGCAGGTCGAACGGGTCCTTGAGAATCCGACGACCGGGCGCCGTTGCGTCTTCAATGCTGACGGGCAGGTCGACTATGCCGTCGTCGTTCGTGTCCGACCAGTCCCACGAGTTCTTGAGCCACGTCTGGTAGCCCCATTCGTTGGTAGGCGCATATCGGTTCGGGTTCGTCTTAGTGTTCTCAAAATCTGTGACGTCTACCCGCGGCGGGTCGCGAGTTACGTCCCACGTTGACTCGGTCCAACTCACCGCCGCGGTGACGAATGTTGTCGGCGCCAGGGTGTAGGTCAGGGACGATCCGTAGGTGGTGAAGTCCGACTCGATCGGTCCGTTGTAGGAGAGATTGTACTTCGTGTTCTCGCCTTCGATGGAGTTGACGCTGCTTCTAAGCTGGCCTGTAGACCGAAGTTGCGTCGGATCGACCGCGCCGCCGGTACTTGCGCCAGTGGCCTGGAGCTCTGGGTTGTAGCTGGCGGAACCCGAGGCGCCTCCTCCGGTCCCTTTGCCATCGCCGAACATGTAGGAGAAACTCACCTTGAGGTTATCGATCGGCGTGAGCGTGAACTTGGCTTCCCACGACCGGTCGATGCTATACGGACGCAACGCGGGGAGCGCCGTCATCTCTCTGGCATAGCGGTAACCGACGATGACGCCACCAAGCTTCATGGGCAATCCCCATCCGGCGGCCAGGTCGAGGTTCATGTCCGGCTTGTGACTGTATTGCCAGACCTGCTCGTCCATATTGGCTTCCCACTCCCACGCCTCGCGTATTCGCTCAGCGGTCCACGCGTTCGTGCCGTAGGAGCCCTTGCGACGGTCCTTGTTGTTTGCGCTCGTCGCGCGGCTAGCCCAACCGTCGAACACCCTTCCGAAAGTTGGGTTGGCTTCGCGGTACGCGAGCATCGTGCTGTCGGTGCGCGTCACCTCGTAGAGATCCGGCCAATATATGGGGCCGGTGAGCGCCGAATCGGCGATAGGCGACGCGCTGCTCATAACTTGGTAGTCGTACTGGTCGGCGTCGTACCCGCCGGGGCCGAAGTGCTTCCGCTGCGCCGGCGCGAAACCGTAATAGCCACCCACCCACGGCAAGCCGAAGCCACGCTCGGACCCGTCCTTGGTCACGACGTTGACCATGCCGGAGCGCACGTTCCCGTACTCCGCGTTGAACCCGCCGGTGAGCACCGTAACTTCGGCGACCATAACCTGATTGAGCTGCGTGTACGCGTTTCCGGTGGCCGCGTCCGTGCGGTCCAAGCCGTCGACCTGGAAGCGGATCTCCGATGCGAACCCACCGCGGATGTTGAGGGTGTTGTCCTCACTCACGCCGACGCCAGGCTCGTAGCTCAGATAGTCGAGCATCTCTTTGACCGGCGTCTCCGCGATTCGCTCCGCATCGATGACGATCTGCGACGAGGTCACGTCGACGTCGATCAACGGGCGCTTGGCCGTCACAGTTATCGCGCCGACCTCGATGGCTTCCTCGGTGAGGCGGATATCCACCACGGTCGTCCGATCGGCGTTCACGCCGACCTCGGTGACGCGCATAGTATTGTACCCGATGAGGTGAGCTTCCAGGGTGAGCTGACCCGGCGAGACCTGCAGAATCAGGTACCTGCCGTCGGCGTCGGTGCTCGCGCCGAGGCGCGTTCCCTGAATCGTAACGGCGGCCCCAGGAAGCGGGGAATCGTTTTCGTCCGTAACGACGCCTGCCAGCTTGCCGGTTGTGCCTGCCATCGCGGAAGACATCAGGCAAACGCTCACGACGGCGGCAACGAGCCAGGAGTGTTTGCCGAATCGGATTCCGTGCCGCATAGCTCCTCCAAATACCAGCGCCCAGGACCAGAAACACGATGCCCTGAACATCACCAACCCGACTAAATCACCGTCGAGCAACCATTTCTGTCACTGCAAGCCGGCCGATCGCCGGCCGGCGCCCGACGAACGCCACCCGCTTACGATACCAGAATGGTTGCCGACATGCAATCCCCCACTACGGACAAATTGGATTGCTAGCATCATGGAAAAATACATCGACTCACCGCACTATGCCAAGTTCGCGATCTGTCCGACGCATTTCGGCCCATCCCCGGCCGATTGACGTCGCGGCCAGCGCGCGCTAGCTTTTTTCCCGATGTGCGCCCGTAGCTCAGCTGGATAGAGCGTCAGACTTCGAATCTGCAGGTCGCGCGTTCGAATCGCGCCGGGCGTGTTTGGGGAGAGACAGGGACTTGCGATCGATCGTGGGTCCCTGTCTCTACATGCGTGGGCGGCTGTGGCGCACTCACGGCACAGCCCGGAGCAACGATGCTCGGCTCAAGCACGGCAGGTCCCGGCCCGGTGTGCCGCAGCGATGGAGCCGGCACGAACCACGGTGCTGAGCGCTGGCAGAGCATGCGAACGTAGGTCACGGGAGGACTGATCGCAGGCTCGTCACCCACTGGCGCGCTCGAACAGCATGTCGGCCCAGGGGCGGATGGTGAGCGTGTTGCCGGTCGCCTGCGCGCATCGAGCCGTGACGCGGTACGGCTGGCTGACGGCTCTCCACATGGTGGTAGCGATGGCTCCGCTCGCCGGCGAGCTCAGGCCACCGGCGCCCGTGTGCCCGAGGTCGTCAGCGCAAGAAGCATCGTCATGTGCTGGCCGTATCTGTTCCGAGCCGGCGGATGTCTGTTCCTGCCGGCGGAGTCGAAAGGCGGATGGTCGACGCCGGCGACCGACATCGACCTATGGCAGGACCTCGACGGGATCAACATCAGGGTGACGGCCGGAGCGGGATCGGACCCGGAAGTCGGCGATACAGTGCTCAGGCTCTACTCCGATTCGTTCGACGGGGCCAACTCGCGCGACCAGTCGGACACGATCCGGAACCACCGTGAACGGCTGGCGATGAAGCGCCTGGCGACGTTCGACCAGCACAAGAGCAGGCTGATCGAGGCGGAACGGATCCAGGACAGAGAGACGGCGGTGGCGCTACGGGATCACGTCTTCGACTACTACAATCGGCGCCATCTGTTCGACACCCAGACGAACCTCAGCACGCTGGAGCGCGAGGTGGGCGACGTGGTGACGATCGAGCATGCGATGGTGCCGGGCGGGTCGATGCGCTGCGAGACCGTACGGCAGGAGATCGACGTCGAGCAGGGGCTGGTGAGGTACAGGCTGAGGGAGATGTAATCTGAACGTTGACATCCCGCGAACTCGCCGTATCGTACGTGGCACTGGAGTGACCTGCTGGGGAGCAGGCGCTGCAGAGGGCCGACGGTGCTATCCTCCTCCCCTTGTGCGCCGTCGGCCTGACTTGTCCTGGGGTGGGGGATCAGCGCAACGAGATGGTGGGTGCTTCGTGGGCGCAGCGCACTGAGCCCACGTTCGAGATCATCCGATACCATGATTCGCGTCGGGTGATGTCGTGATCGGTGACAAAGGCTGGGAGGTAAACCACAAGCGGACATATCGTCTCTACCGGGAAGTAGGTCTGTGCATGCGCAGAGCGAAGCCCAGGAGACGGGTATCGGCTGCGCGGCGGGAGCAGCGGTCTGAGCCGGTGAGGACGAATGAGAGCTG
>CAZSJP010000416.1:0-4978 GCA_964606675.1 uncultured bacterium | reverse complement strand
CGGGCGCTGCACAGCACCCCAAGGTTGTTCATGCTCTGGCCTACGGCGGGATGGTCCGGCCCCAATGCCTTCGCCCTGATGGCCAGCGCCCGCCTGCAGAGCGGCTCCGCCTCCACGAGCTTGCCCTGAACACGGTACAGCTCCGCAAGGTTGCTGAGTCCCTGGCCTACGTCGGGATGGTCCGAGCCCAACGCCTCCTCCCAGATCGCCAGCGCCCGTCTATACAACCGCTCGGCGTCGCCCAGCTTCCCCTGAGCTTGGTAGAGCCACCCAAGGTTGTTCAGGCTCTGGGCCACGCGCGGATGGCCCAACGCCAGAGCTTCCCCCCTGATCGCCAGCGCCCGCTCGTACAACGGCTCGGCCTCGGACAGCTTTCCCCGAGCCTGGTAGAGCAATGCCAGGTTGTTCAGGCTTGTCGCGACCTCCAGGGGATCCGGCCCGAACCTGCTCTCGTAGATCGCCAGAGCTCGCTCATACAGCGGCTCGGCATCGTCCAGCTTCCCCTCACCTTCGTACAGTAGCGCAAGGTTGTTCAGGCACATCGCGACGTGAGGGTGCGTGGGCCCCAACCTCTTCTCGTAGATCGCCAACGCCCGATGGTACAATGGCTCCGCGTCGCGCAGTTGCCCCTGATCCCGGTACAGTTCTGCAAGGTTGTTGAGTGATGTCGCCACTTCTTGGTGGTCCGCCCCCAGCGTCATCTCGGCGTTCTCGAGGGTCCGCTCGCACAGCGTCACCGCCTCCGCGAGTTGGGCACGCTCACGCAGGTAGCCCGCCATCTGATTGAGGAGGCGCCCCGCCTCCTCAAACACGAACTCCCATTCCGCGATGGAGTCAGCGGCAGCCCGCGCGTGAGGAAGCAGACGGTCGCAGAGCGGCCAGTTCTCGAACTCCACCTTGGGGAACACGGCATTCGCCGCGCTCACAGCCCGCTCGGCCCACTCACGCTGCTCGTCTTCGCCCATGTCCGCCTTCAGCACTTCCTGCACGAGGCGGTGGATGCTGTATGTTTGGGCATCCACATCGCGGGTGATGAGCGAGTAGCTGGACGGCAGGCCAAGCAGTCTGTCGAGCGTCGTGGGTATACTGCCCACGTTGGCAAGCGCTTCTACCAGAACCGGGCCAAGGCTCGACGCGCCCGTCTCGATCAGTTCGAGCGGGATATCGTCCGGTGCGAGGAACGCGCTGGCGCGCAGCAGGTCCGCCGCCGCTTCGGATTCCTGCGCCACCGCCTCGAAGTTCATCGCCCAGGTGCGCGACACCGGCTCACGGTACTCGCCCATGACCGGATCGTGCCCGTCGAGGGTTGGCAACGGCTGAGCGCGGTAGGCCTTCAAGTAGCGGACGAAAGTCGACGCGTTTTTCTTGACGAACGCGGCGGCTTGCTCAAGCGCCAGAGGCAGACAGCCAAGCTCGCGCGCCAGATCCTTCGCCGCGGATGTTTCGGCGGGGTCGGTTCTGTCGCGGCCGGTACGGTCGAAGAGGAAGTCGACGGCCTCGTCTTCGGGCAGCACGTCGAGCGCAACCGGGTCTGAGACGCCCAGCACGTCCAAGCTATGGGCCCGCGACGTGACCAGGATGTGGCCTTTGGGCCGTAGCGGCACGTACTTGCGCACAGCATCGGGGTCGTCCATGTTGTCGTAGACGAGCAGCCACTCGCCGTTCTCCTCCAGCCAGTTGATCGCGGCTTCCGCGGCCGCGTTCTGGTCTGGTTCGGCCGCCTCACGCAGCTTCAGTCTGCGCGCGACCTCGGCGAGGCCCGACACGACATCGCCTTCGGTTTCGGCGCGCACCCAGAAGACGTAACTGTAGTCATCAGCGCGTCGGTAGGCGTACTCGACCGCCGTCTGCGTCTTCCCGACGCCGCCGAGGCCGGTGATGGCCTGCGATATGGCCGCCGCCCCGCCCGCCGTCAGCTCGCCATGCAGCTGCTCGAGGATGTCGTCGCGGCCGGTGAAGTAGGGGTTGCGCGGGTATGGTACGCGGAAGGCGGACGCGTGGACTTCGTCGGCGCCTGCCACGGTGGGCGTGGGCGTCTGCTCGGCGGCGTTGGCGGAAACAACGACTTCGACGCGCTGCGGCGGCGGAGGCTCCGTCGACGCAGGCTGCGGGATCGATGTTGGTTGCGGTGAAGGTTCTGCCCCGTCGGCGCGCCGCTGCTTGCGCTTTGCTCTGACCGAGCGGATGGTGTACACAAGCCCGATGATCGCCACGACCAGGCCGAGGGCGCCTATAGCCATGTCGACTATGGTGATCACGCTGCCCGACACCGATATGGCGAGGATTGGTTCCTCGGTCCTGGAGAGGCTGTCTGCGAGCCCGGACAGGCTATCTGCGTTCCCCATACCACACCACCTCTTACGCCAACACCTCCACCCTCGGTCAAGCAGCCTCTCGCGATAGATACCGCTATCGTGCGGGCGGGTCAAGCGCGATGCACCAGCCATGCGTCCGATGCGTGACGTGCGTGCTCCACCCCGCCGGGCCTCCGAAGCACACCGGCACGATGGCTCCGAGCGACCTGAACGACAACCGTTCCCAGTGCGACTCATGGTACACTAACAAACACAGCCCGACCAGACCTCCTGAGCGGGTGATGCAGCGTCGCGAGAACGACCTCGGGAGGTCGAGTCGAGGGCGGAAATCGCGGTTGGCCCGGGCGGCCGCCACGAGCCGAGATATGCCCCCAAAGCACCATTGACCCTTGGCGGCGCTCGCACTAGATTGCCAACCGAGGGAGCGAGGGATCGACGCTCGGGCTGTTGCTGTACTGCGCGCCCGTCGCGCCCTCTGGTCGGATAGCGACGATCGGGGCACGTCGCGACGCAGACGACTTCTGAAGGAGGCCGCAAGTGCTAACGGCGAACGATGCCGGCATGATCGGTGATATGCTCGGGCAGGTCTATCGCGACCCAAAGGTGGAACACATTCCATGGCAGCCGCCGCCACCGGAAGAGGTCGAGATAACGGAGGACGTTCTCGAGAAGCGGACCGAGAACGGGGTCGAGGTAACCGTGCCGGTGACCCGACCACGAACGGTCACCATCGGCGCGGACGACTACCCCGTGAAGAAGATCAGCGTCGGCAAAGCGAAGAAGACAGAGCGCGAGGTCTCCGAGGAGAAGGACCTGGGACCGAAGAACGACTACCTGATCTACTCCTCTGTCGTGTGGGGCACGTCGCTCATACTCGGCATCGCCGGCATCGTCGGAGAGCCGGCCCTGTTGCTCCTGACCCTCGTCGGGGTCGGTGTCGGCTTCGGCGTGTACAGCTACCTGAAGAAGACGCGGCGGTTGACACGCGAGTTCATGACCACGGTAGAAGATTGGCAGATCGTCGAGGAGGAGCGCGAGATTCACGTTGGCGAGGAATATGAGCGACAGCCGGACATAGAGCGCATCATACCCAACACCGATCGCGTAGTCGCGCTTGGCAAGATATCGCTGGAGTTCGAGTCGGTGCCGGTCGCCGGGGGTTCGATGCTCGTCGACGGTTGCGGTCTGCTGAGTGAGCCCGAGTTGGCTCTCCCGGTGCTGCACGACGCCGACAGCGTCACCGACGCATTCGTCAAGATCGACGAGACGGTTGAGGAACTGCCCGTGGTGCTATCGGGCGACCGCGAGGACGTGTCGGTAGACCTGGAGACGGGATTCACCCGCGGCGTCCCGTTGCGCGGCGAGGAACTCGAGCTTCGCGAGCTATTCGTCGAACTCGAGCGGAGCTTCCTGGACGTCGATGAGAAGCAGTTCTCCGCGAACGTGGTTCCGCCGCACCATCCCATCACGAAGCTCATGGAACGTGCTAACGGCGAGGGCGACCGCACGCCGATGGCGAACCCGGGGTTGCAGCAGTTGCTCGCAACCATGGAGGCGGAGGGCAGTGGCGAGTTGGAGAGCCGCGCGGAATCGTTCGTGCAGACGTGGCGCGACAACAACGCCGTGCTGTCCGGAGTCCGTTACGAATCTCTCCACAACCAGGTGCGTCCTCTCATGATGCAGTTCGGGCACGTGTCGCACTACTCGTCGTTCAACTTCTACTGCCCCGTGTGTCTGGACGGCACGATGGTGTCGATGGCGAACCGCAACTACTCGATCTCGTCGACGCTCGACACGTCACCCGTGCTGTTCTCGCCGGACAGCCGGTGCAAGTACGATCCAGACAGAAACCTGTGGCGCTGCCCGACGTGCGAATCGACCACCACGAAGCCGGTGCCGATCCACAAGATTCTCGACGACGCCCTCTACCCGGCGTACGATCGGCTGATCGCCGAGCACAAGACCGAGAGGCTTGAGCTAGACGCGAACTCGCACGACCAGGAGATGGGCTACCGCAACGATATGCGTACCCAAGGGGACGAGATCAACCGCACATTCCAGCGGGACTACGGCAATACGCAAAGCCAGATCGAGCTGATGCACGCCGAGATCAAGGGCGACGTCCAGGCGATAGAGGCGCTTCAGAACATCATGGCGATGTACAGAATGGACCAGAGCGAGGCGGTGGAACGCATTAGAGAGGAAAGCAAGCAGGTTCAGCAGGAAATCGCCAGTGCGACCCAAAGGCTGCTGGCCGAGTCTGCCGAGTACCTCGACGAGATGATCGGGTCCTACAAGGGCGAGATGGAGACCCTCGCGGTCTCCAAGCGCCAGGAGGATATGATCAGGGACGCGATCCAGATCGACATATGCCAGAACGTCCGACAGCAGACGGGTATCCTCTCGAACATCGACACGAACACGGCCGCCACCGCGGGTCACGCGAAGGACATCGCCGGGTCCTCCCGCCAGGCGGTCGAACGCATGGAACAGATCGCACAAGAGCAGGAGCAGGCGAATGCGATCAGCGCGGCGGTGGCGAAGAAGCAAGGCACCGACATCCACGACAACGCGGGTTTCCGTGTAGATCAGAACATCGCGAAGCTCGGGGCGAGCTTCGTGAGCACACTGTCAGGGGAAAGCTCGGTCGAAAGAGCCAAGCG